>NZ_JBFAZB010000002.1:217656-374692 GCF_040681575.1 Kitasatospora sp. NPDC051702 | reverse complement strand
AAGTACTCGGCGGCCACCCGCTTGCCCTGCAGCCGGCCCTGCATGTCCGTCATGGCCAGCACGACGGTGTCGATCTCCCCCGCCGCGACCATGGCACGCAGCTCGTCGAGGGTGAGCCGGGGACGGCTGCTCATCGGGTCTCCAGTTTGGCGGGGTCGGAGGGGGGAACGGGGCGGGTGCCCACGACGGGGTCGAGCGCGTCGGCGGGACCGACGGCAGCGGTGGAGGTCGCGGAAGCGGCGGAGGTGTCGTGGACGACCGGCCCGGTGAACCAGTTCCGGGCGGAGGCCAGCCACCACACACCGGCGAAGCCGACCACCACGGCCACCGCCACCGGGGTGTAGTTGAAGCTCTCGGCGGTGATCGGACTGGCCGTCGGGAGCATGAACAGCACGGTGATCACCGCCGTCCAGACCACCGCGACGATCCCGATCGGCCGGCTCCAGCGGCCCAGGTGCCAGGGGCCGCGCGGGAAGTCCTCGCCCTGGCGCAGCCGCAGGTACACCGGCAGCACGTAGGAGATGTAGAGGCCGATGACGGAGATCGAGGTGACGGCGGTGTAGGCGGTGGTGTTCCACAGCGCGGGCAGGCCGAGCAGCAGGGCGCCGCCGGTGGCCAGCCAGACCGCGTTGGTCGGCGTCTGGGTGCGCGGGTCGATGCGGTGCCAGAGGGCGGAGCCCGGCAGGGCGCCGTCACGCGAGAAGGCGTAGATCATGCGGGAGTTGGCGGTGACCGAGGCCATCCCGCAGAAGAACTGGGCGCCGATGACGATCAGCAGCAGGACCTTGGCGCCGTCGGCGCCGATGGCGTCGATGAAGATCTGCGCGGGCGGGACGCCGGTGTCGCTGGCGAGCGCGCCGTCGTAGTCCCGGATCGCGAAGGTGATGCCGAGCAGCAGGACCCAGCCGGCCACCAGGGAGACGGTGATGGCGTTCACGATGCCGCGCGGTCCGGAGCGGGCGGCGTCGTGGGTCTCCTCGGTCATGTGCGCGGAGGCGTCGTACCCGGTGAGGGTGTACTGGGCCATCAGCAGGCCGATCATCGCCACGTAGAACTGGTTGTGGAAGCCGGTGTTGTCGACGAACTGGGTGAACACGAAGGAGGCGGAGGCGTGCTGGTCCGGCAGCAGGACGAGCGCGCCGACGATGGCGGCCACGCCGACCAGGTGCCACCAGACGGAGACGTTGTTGAGGACGGCGACCAGGCGCACGCCGCGGGTGTTGAGCAGGCCGTGGATCACCAGGATGACGGCGAAGATCTCCATGGTGTGCGCGGGGCTGGCCTCGACGCCGAACTGGAGGGTCAGGAACGCGTTGGTGAAGAAGGCCGCGCCGTAGTCGACGCCGGCGGTCACCGCGACCTGGCCGAGGAAGTTGAACCAGCCGGTGAACCAGCTCCAGGCCGGGCCGCCGCTGCGGGCCAGCTTGGCGGACCAGTAGTAGAGTCCGCCCGCCGTGGGGTAGCTGGAGCAGATCTCGGCCATCGCCAGCCCGACGCAGAGCGTCAGCAGGCCCACCACCGGCCAGGCCCAGATGATCATGGCGGGGCCGCCGGTGTTCATCCCCGTGCCGTACAGGGTCAGGCAGCCGGAGAGGATCGAGACGATGGAGAAGGAGACGGCGAAGTTGGAGAAGCCCGTCATCGAGCGGGCCAACTCCTGGGTGTAGCCCAGTTCGCGCAGCCGCTGCTCGTCGGCGGAGAGGGTGCCGGCGGCGGGAGCGGCGGTGGCGGTGGCGGAATCGGCGCCGGAAGCGGTGGGGGAATCGGCGCCGGAAGCGGCGGGGGACGTTGCGGCGCCGGCGTCGGTGCCGGTAACACTTCCGGTGTTCGACGGAAACCCGAGCGGGGCAGGGTGGTCGGGTGAGCGTGCGTCGGTCATGGGCACCCCTGGGGGTTGAGGGTGTGCCGGCGGGCGCGGCCACGGCGTCGTGGCGCGACTCCCCCGGCGGGTTAGACGGTCGGACGGCTCTTCCAATGGTCCGGAACCAGACCATTGGGGTGGGTGATCAGCATCGTTCCGGCTCGGCCCGGGCCGCGTCAAGAGCGGAAAGGGGATGAGTCCCGGAACCCGACCGTAGGTACGATTCCGGCGTGGACGTCGACGAGGCACGCGAGCGGGCCCGCCAGGACTGGCAGGCCGGGGCGATCTTCCGCCCGGTGCGGACCGGCAACGCCTTCGAGGAGACCGTCGAACGGCTGCTGCAGGCCATCAAGCTGGGCGTCTTCGGCCACGGCGACCGGCTCCCCGCCGAACGGGACCTCGCCGCCCGGCTCGGCGTCAGCCGCGAGACCCTGCGCGAGGCGCTCCGCACCCTGCAGCTCGCGGGCTGCACCGAGTCCCGCCGCGGCCGCTACGGCGGCACCTTCGTCACCTACCGGATGCCCGAGCCGGACGTCGCCGAGCTGCGCCGCGCCGTCCGCGACCTCGGCGACGACCTGGAGGACGCGCTCACCTACCGCCTGGTGCTGGAGAGCGGCGCCGCCGAGGCCGCCGCCCGCCGCACCCTCACCCCGGAGCAGCGCGCCTACCTGGAGAGCCGGCTCGCCGACCTGGAGGGCGCCCCCGCCGAGCGGTACCGCCAGCTCGACTCGCGCTTCCACCTCGCCGTCGGCGAGCTCACCGGCTCCCCCACCCTGGCCGCGGGCATCGCGCAGGCCCGGATGCGCCTCAACGACCTGCTGAACGCCATCCCGGTGCTGGAGCGCAACATCGAGCACGCCGCCGAGCAGCACCGGGCGATGGTCCGGGCGATCCTCGACGGCGACGGCGAAGCGGCCCGGCGCGCCACCGAGGAACACCTCGCCGCCACGGCCGCCCTGCTCCGGGGCTTCCTGGGCTAGATCACGCCACGTGGAGCACTGTCGGGCCCGCGACGGGCGGCTTCGGCGGTTCGGGCTTCGGCGGGGCCGGGCTTCGTGGTGCCAGGCTGCCCGACTTCGCGGGGCCGGGCTTCAGCAGGTCGGCGCCGCGGGCCCGGCCAGGGGTTCGTCCCCGGCGGCGGGCCGCAGGCCGCGCAGCAGGTGGGTGAGGAGGTCGTCGAAGACCTGGTCGAGGGCCGGCCCGGAGAGCTGTCCGGAGGCCGCCTGGGCGGCGACGCCGTGCACCGCTGTGTAGAGCACGTTAAAGATCCGGTCGGCACTGCCCGCCCTCAGCTCGCCCTCGCGCTGCCCCTGGGCGATGACCGCGTGGATGTCCTCCTCCAACGGCCCCCAGGCGAGCCGGAGTTCGTCCGCGACGGCGACGTCGTGCTTGCGCGCGAAGGTGAGTTCCAGGAGGGCGGGGTGCGCGGCGGCGAAGTCGACGTACGACCGGGCGAAGGCGAACATCCGGTCCCGGAAACCCTCGCCGCTCCCGGCCAGGCGGCTGCGACCGGCGGCGGTCATCCGCTGGATGCCGGTGAGCGCGAGGGCGTCGAGGAGGGCGCGCTTGTCCTTGAAGTGGCGGCTGGGCGCGGCGTGGCTGACGTCGAGGGCGCGGGCGAGCTCGCGCAGTGAGAGCGCGTCGACGCCCTGCTCGCGCAGCGTCTGCTCGGCGCGCTCCAGCAGTGCGGCGCGGAGGTCTCCGTGGTGGTAGCGGCCCGTTCGCATGGGCATCAGCATACGGGAATGTAGTCGTTGACTACTTTGTTGGCACTGACTACATTGAGCTGCGGCGCCGACCGGGGCACCCGACCCCGCGCCTGCCGAGACGAGGAGCGTCATGGACTTCGCCCGCAAGACCACCCTGATCACCGGAGCGTCCACCGGTATCGGGGCCGCGTTCGCCCGCGAACTGGCCGCCCGTGGCTCCGACCTCGTCGTGGTCGCCCGCAGCGAGGACAAGCTGCGCGGCCTGCAGCAGGAGCTGACCGCGGCGCACGGCACCACCGTGCACGTCGTCCCGCTCGACCTCGCCCGGCCCGGCGCCGCCGCCGAACTCCAGCAGCGGGTCGAGGCACTCGGCGCGACCGTCGACATCCTCGTCAACAACGCCGGCTTCGCCACCTTCGGCGCCGTCGCCGAGACCGACCCGTCCCGGATGGCCGAGCAGGTCCAGCTCAACTGCCTCACGCTCACCGACCTGACCGCCCGGCTGCTGCCCGGCATGGTCGACCGCGGACACGGCGCCGTCGTCAACATCGCCAGCACGGCCGCCTTCCAGCCGATCCCCCGGATGGCCGTCTACGGCGCCACCAAGGCGTACGTGCTCTCCTTCACCGAGGCACTGGCGAACGAACTGCGCGGCAGCGGTGTGCGGGCGCTCGCCGTCTGCCCGGGAGCCACCGACACGCCGTTCTTCGACGTGGCGGGCGAGGAGGCCGCGGTCGGCGTCCGCCGTCGGCCCGAGCAGGTCGTCACGACCACCCTGGCCGCGCTGCGCAGGGGCCGGCCCACGGTCGTCGACGGGCTGGTCAACCGGCTCGGCACGCTGGCGCCGCGCCTGCTGCCGCGCCGCGCCACCGTCGCCGTCGCAGAACGCGTCACCCGGCCGAGCGCTGCGGCCTGAGCGGCCGGGGCTGCCTGAGCAGCCGGGGCTGCCGAGAACTGCCGGGAGCAGCCCGAGCGGACGGGCGCGCCACCCGGGCGGCCGCGTCAGGCCGAGCCGTAGTAGGCGGCGATCGGGGCGCGGGCCTCGTCGAACAGCGCCGGGCCGTCCTGCGGGACGGTCGGCCAGGCGCCCGACCCCGGGTTGAGGTCGACGAGCTGGTCGGTGGAGAGGGCGAAGACCACCCGGCCGAGGCCGGAGCGGACGATGGCGCCGGCGCACATGGAGCAGGGTTGGCAGCTGGTGTACATGGTGGTGCGGGCGGCCTCGTCGGGGGCGAGCTCACGGGCCGCCCAGCGGGCCAGCTTCAGCTCGGGGTGGGCCGTGATGTCGTCGTCGCGGCGGACGGTGTTGTGCGCCTCGACGAGGACCGTGCCGTCCGGACCGGCCAGCAGGGAGCCGTAGGGGGCGTCGCCCAGGGTCACGGCCTCGGCCGCGATCGCGACGGCGCGGCGCAGCAGGGGTTCGTCGGCGGGGGTGATCACGGTGTCCTCCAGTGGGTGGCCACGGCGGCGAGGTCCCGCCAGGCGGTCTGCGGGCGGCGGGTCTCCTCCGGATCGCCGTGGTACGGGTCGAGCACCACGGTGCCCGCGCCGAGGCTGCGGAGCCCGTCGAGGTCCTCCAGGACCTGGTCGAGGGTGCCGACGCCGGCCGGGCGGTCGGGGTCGCCCACCGGCGCGGCGGTCAGCCGCAGCGCGATCCGGGGCGCGAAGCCAGGCAGCTCGTGCTGCGCCAGGACCTCCCGCATCCGGGCCATCGGGAGGCGCAGCGGGTGCCAGGCGTCGCCGAACCGGGCGGCGCGCCGGAGCGCCGCCGCACTGTGGCCGCCCACCCAGACGGGCACCGCGGATCCGGTCGGCCGGCCGTCCGTGGGCCGGTCGTCGGTGGGCGGGTCGTCGGTCGGCCGGCCGTCCGCGGGCTGGCCGTCGGTGGGCGGGCCGTCCGCGCCCGGGAGTGCCGGGGCACCGGCCGCCGGGGCCGGGTGCCAGGCCTCCCGCAGGACGCCCAGGTACTCGTCGGTCAGCCTGCCGCGCTCGGTGAACGGGACGCCCAGCGCCTCGAACTCCTGGCGCGCCCAGCCGACGCCCACCCCGAGGACGAAGCGACCGCCGCTCAGCCGGTCGAGGCCGGCGGCCATCCGGGCCACCAGCAGCGGGTGCCGGTAGGGCAGCACCAGCACCGTCGTGCCCAGCCGCAGCCGGGTGGTGAGGCCGGCCAGCCAGGACAGCGTGGTGAACGGCTCGTAGAACGGCTCCGGGTAGCGCGCGGCGACGTCCCCGGTGACGGCCACGTGGTCCGACACCATGAGCAGGTCGAGGCCCAGCCCCTCCGCCGTCCGCGCCCACTCCCGCAGCACGCCCGGATCCGTCCCGGGCCCGAAGTTCGGTACGTTGACGCCAAGTTGCATGCCCCGAGGCTATCCCGGCGATCATGGGGCAGGGAACGGAGACTTCCCGGTTGTGGCGGCCCGCTGCCGTGGATCTCCCGGTAGGGTGGCCGGATGGCCGTGAATCTTGACGACGTCGACTGGGCGATCATCGAGCAGCTGCAGCAGGAGGCCAGGATCTCCCTGAGCGAGCTGGGGCGGCGGGTGAGGCTCAGCCCCTCCGCCACCACGGAACGGGTGCGCACCCTGGAGTCGCTGGGCGTCATCAGCGGCTACCGAGCCGTGGTGGACCTGGCCAAGGTCGGCTACCCCGTGCTCGCCGTCGTCCGGCTGAAGTACCCGGGCAACCGCCACCAGCCGCTGCGCCGGCTGCTCGCCGAGCGGCGGGAGATCCTGGAGTGCCTGCGCACCACCGGGGACGACTGCTACACGCTGAAGGTGGCCGCGACCTCCATGGAGCACCTCGAGGTGCTCGTGGACGAGCTGGCCGGCTTCGGCAGCACGACCACCAGCGTCGTGTACAGCCAGACGCTGCCCGGCCGCGGCCCCGGCCGGCCGTGACGGCCCACCGGCGCTCCTGTCCGGCCCGGCCCGACGGAGCGGCCGGGCACCCCGACCCGCCGGCGGGCCCACCCGTCCCGGCACTCGCCCGGGTCAGCGCCGGCCGGTGCCGCGGGCCGGCGGGGATATCCGGACGCGCTGCGTCACGGGCGCGCTTTCGAGGTCGTCGAGCTGGGCGAGGACGGTGGCACGCAGGTCGTCGTAGTCCTCGAAGCGGTGGTCGTTGAACAGGGTGTAGCCCGTCCACATCAGGTTGGCGCACACCCGGGCCGGCACCCGGCCCGCCCGCGCGCCCATGCCGACCAGGGCCACGGACCGGATGCTGCCCGGCGCCGCCGCGTTCTGCCGGTGGACGGCCTGGAAGGCGGCGGCGCAGGCGAGGGCCACGTTCAGCGTCTCGCTCACGTTCTGCGAGGACCCGGCCATCGTCGGCGCCGAGATCAGGAAGCGCGGGTTGGTCGCGCCGGAGGGGACGCAGACCGCGCTGCCCACCGGGAGCGCCCCCGCGGCCTCGTCCCGGATCGCCCGCTGCACGCGCAACTGGATGCCGGCGCCGAGGTGACGCCTGATCACCGCGTCGACCCCGCCGTCCATCCGGCCGCGCGCATTGGTGGGGCTGACCCAGGCGTCGACGTGCTCGTCGAGGATCGAACCCACCCGGACCTCGACCCCGGGGACGTCGGCGAACGCCGCCCTCCAGGCCTCCACCACCGACGCGTTGACGTCGGCCAGCACCACCCTCAGCGGGGACCGCGTGTCGTCCATGCTCATGCTCCACTCCCATCGGCGTACGGCCTCGACTGACCACGACGCTAGCGCCCACCTCTGACAATCCGCGGACCACGGGCTGTCACACCCCGCAGGTAGGAATGGGGGTGTCCGCCAGGGGCCCGCCCGGTGCCTGACGGGCCATCACGAACGAGCCGACGTCCCGGAGTGCCGCCCCATGAGCGAAGCCAACGCCACCACCCCGTCCGACCCGACCGACCCGCTGGCCCTCGCCGAACTCTTCGCGGGCGGCGGCGAGCCCTGGCTGCCGCTGCTGAAGCCGGTCATCGAGGCCCGGCCCGACGCCGCCGCGTTCATCGGCCCGGGGCGCGGCCCGGACGTCGTGCCCGTCCGCGAGCTGACCTTCCAGGCGCTGAAGCCCCACGCGCCGCACAAGTGGAAGGTCGTCGTCTTCGGGCAGAACCCCTACCCGCGGCCGGAGAGCGCCACCGGCATCGCCATGTTCGACAACACCTTCCACGACTGGAAGGACAGCCAGTTCGGCCGGGTCGTCAGCATCCGCTGCATCATCAAGGCGGCGGCGATGTGGAAGTACGGCATACCCAAGAAGACACCGATCGCCGACGTCCGGGCGCTGCTGAAGGAGAAGGAGACGGTCCAGCCGCCGGAGTGGTTCCAGGCGATGCTCACCCAGGGCGTGCTGCTGCTGAACGCCGCCCTGACCGCCAGCAGCGACGGCGCCCTGGGGCCGGAGCGGCACACCGCGTTCTGGCGGCCCGTCGCCGAACGGATCGTCGAGGAGATCCTGCGCGCCAAGCAGGACGCCGACGAGGAGGACCGCGGCGTCGTCTTCGCGTGGTGGGGGGCGCACGCCCGCAGCCTGAAGAGCGTGGTGCTCCGGCTCCAGAAGAAGTACCCGGGCGTCGAGGTCCGGCACATCGACCACCCCAACCCCGCGGCGCAGGGCGACGTCTTCTGCGACGGCGCGCACTTCGCGACGGTCAACGAGGCCCTCGCCTCGCTGGGCGCCGAGGAGGTCGACTGGCTCCCGAGCACCGGGTGGAACCGGCACGCCGACGGGCGGGGCCCGGCCGACGGCGACGTCGCCGAGCGGATGGGCGCGTTCATCGCCTCCACCATGGAGCTGCACCAGCTGTACCTGGAGCGGCTCGCGAGCGTCAAGGACGAGGGCCTCGTCCTGCCCGCGATCACCGGCGTGTTCGACACCCCGCTGATGGACTTCCGGGAGGCCGTCGAGCCGGTCGCCCGGTTGCTGCGCGGGCTGGACCGGCACGTCACGCTCTCGCACGAGTTCGGCAAGCGCCGGGCCGACGGCGCACCGGCCGCCGCCGGCGGGCTGTCCGCCGACGCGATCGCCGCGCTCTACCTCTACACCTGCGAGTCGGCGTTCTACCGGGAGATCAACGCCGTCCTGCGCTCCCCCGACCGCTCCCGCCTGGTGCCCTACCTGCCGTACCTGCGGCTGCTGTTCGCGGCGGTGTCCCAGCTGCCCGTCCGCACCGAGCCGCTCTGGCGCGGCGTCCCGCTGGACCTCCGGGCGCAGTACCCGCTGGGGCGGACGGTGACGTGGTGGGGCGTCTCCTCCTGCACCTCCAAGCTGGGCGTGGCGCAGGCCTTCCTCGGCAGCCGCGGCAAGCGGACGCTGTTCGAGGTGCGCCCCGCCCGGGCCACCGGCATCCAGGACTTCTCCGCCTTCACCGGCGAGGAGGAGTTCATCCTGCTCCCGGGCACCCAGTTGGAGGTGACGGACGTCCGGACGGAGCGCGGCGGTCTGTGCACCGTCACGCTCACCGAGCTGGCGGAGCAGACCCTGGTGTCCTGACCGACGGACCCGGGGCGGTCGGGCGGGGCGGCGGGGCGGCGCGCGTCCGGGGCGGCGGGGCGCCGGCGGGTACGCTTCCCCCCGGACCGCGAACCGCGACTCCCGACCCGCGGACCCCGGCCCGCACCCCTGCCGCGCACGAGCCGCCCCGGGCGGCGGACCGCCCTCCCGGAGGCGCCCCGTGAGCACCTTCCACCTCGGACTGGACGCGGGCGGCAGCAGGACCGGCGCCGTCCTCCTCGACGCCGACGGCGCGCTGCGGGGGCGCGGCGAGGGCCCCGGCGCGAACCCGGCCGGGCAGCGCCCGGGCGACGTGCTCGCCCATCTCGGCGCGGCCGCCGCCGGCGCCCTGGACGGGCGGGATCCCCGGCTGGTCGGCTCCTGCCTGGTCGGGCTCGCCGGGTACCGGGCCCTGCCGGATCCCGAGCGGTTCGCGGAGCGCTGCCGGGCCGCCCTGCGCCTCGACTGCCCGGTGCGACTCGTCCCGGACACCGTGCCGGCCCTCGCCTGCGGCGGCGTCACCGACGGGCGCGGCACCGTGCTGATCGCCGGCACCGGCACGGTCTGCGCCCGACTGGCGGGCACCCGCACGATCGCCCGCGCCGGCGGGCTGGGCTGGCTGCTCGGCGACGAGGGCGGCGGCTTCTGGCTCGGCCGCGAGGCGCTCCGGCACGCCCACGCGGACCCGGCCGGCCCGCTGGGTGCCGCCGTGCGCGCCCACTGCGCCGCCGACTCCCCCGGCGACCTGCTGCGCTGGGCCTACCAGGGCCCGCCCCGGCGCCTCGCCGCCCTCGCCCCGCTGGTCTCCCGGCTGGCGGAAGAGGGCGACGGACCCGCCCTCGCGATCGCGCACACCGCCGCCGGCCACCTGGCCGCCCTGGCCCGTGCCACCGCCGTGCCGGAGGAGCCCCTGGTCCTCGCCGGCGCGGTCGCCACCTCCGCCGGCCCGGTCCGTGAGCGGCTCCTCGTCCTGCTCGCCGACCTGCACCCCCGGCTCCCCCGCACCGACCCGGCCACCGCCGCCGCCCGACTGTCCGCCCGCCACGCCGCCCACCGCCCGGCCGCGCACGACCCGCTCGACGACAACCCGCTCAGCCGCGACCCGGCGCCCGACGGCCCCTCGCCCGGCGACCGCTGACAGCACCTCACCCGCCCCCAGGCCATCACCCCCGAGCCGTCAACTCCACGGCGCCCCAGCGGAAATGGCATGCACGCCACTAGCCAACCGGTCAGTAGCACCCCTACCGTCGACTCCCCGTGACTTCGACGGAGGAGCACGCCTTGCGCCCACGCCCCCACCCCCTCCGGTTCCCGGCCGCCGCCCTCGCGTCGGCCCTTCTCGTCACCGCCGCCCTGACCACCACCCCCACCGCGGCCGCCCCTGCCCCCGCGCCGGCCGCAGCGGCCGACTACTGCGGCGGCCGCTGCACCGACATCCTGCCGCCCGGCGAGAACGGCAACGCCACCCTCGCCGAGATCCTGCTCAACCGGGTGTTCGGCAGCCGCCCCGCCCACACCGACGACCAGCTCGGCCCGTACGCGGGCCTCGCCGCCGGCTACCCCGGGCTCACCGACGCCAAGCTGCGCGACTTCTTCAACGACGCCTCCTTCGGCGTCCCCGCCGACCAGGTGGCGAGCACCGCCAGCCCCCGCGGCGACGTCACCATCGTGCGCGACAAGGCGACCGGCGTCCCGCACATCAGCGGCACCACCCGCTACGGCACCGAGTTCGGGGCCGGCTACGCGGCGGCCCAGGACCGGCTCTGGGTGATGGACCTGTTCCGGCACGTCGGCCGCGGCCAGCTGTCCGGCTTCGCGGGCGGCGCCGCCGCCAACCGCCAGCTGGAGCAGAGCTTCTGGCAGGCCGCCCCGTACACCGAGGCCGAGCTCCAGCAGCAGATCGACGCGCTCGCGTCCCGCGGCGGCCGGGCCGCCCAGGCCCTCGCCGACGCCACCGCCTACCTCGACGGGATCAACCAGTACGTCCGGGAGGCCTACAACGGCCGCACCTTCCCCGGCGAGTACGACCTGACCGGGCACATCGACCCGATCACCAACGCCGGGTCCATCGAACCGTTCAAGCTGACCGACCTGGTGGCCCTCGCCTCCGTGGTGGGCGCGCTGTTCGGCTCCGGCGGCGGCGGCGAACTCGCCTCCGCGCAGGTCAAGTCGGCCGCCGAGGCCCGTTACGGCAAGGACGCCGGGGACGCCGTCTGGAAGTCGCTGCGCGAGGCCGACGACCCCGAGGCCGTCGAGACCCTGCACGACGGCCAGCGCTTCCCCTACGCCACGGTGCCCGACAGCCCGCAGGGCGAGGCGCCGCCCGACCCGGGCTCGGTGGTGCCCGAGCGGATGGTCTACGACGCCACCGGCTCGGCCGGCACCGCCGCCACCGCGGCACCGGGTCTGCTGCCCGGCAACCTGCTCAGCGCCCGGCACGGCATGTCCAACGCCCTGCTGGTCTCCGGCGCCCACACCGACGACGGCCACCCCGTCGCCGTGTTCGGACCGCAGACCGGCTACTTCGCCCCGCAACTGCTCATGCTGGAGGAGATCCAGGGCCCCGGCATCAGCGCGCGCGGCGCCGCCTTCGCCGGCCTGAGCTTCTACGTCCAGCTCGGCCGCGGCCAGGACTACGCCTGGAGCGCCACCTCCGCCGGGCAGGACATCACCGACACCTACGCCGTGCCGCTCTGCACCACCGACGGCTCGCCCGTCACCACCGCCGCCGAGTCCTACCTCTGGCACGGCCAGTGCGTGCCCCTCGACCGGCTGGAACGCAAGAACGCCTGGAGCCCGACCACCGCGGACTCCACCGCGGCCGGCTCGTACACCCTGGTGATGTACCGCTCCAGGTACGGCCTGGTCACCGCCCGCGGCACGGTCGGCGGCGCGCCCGTCGCCTTCACCTCGCTGCGCTCCACCTACCGGCACGAGGCCGACTCGATCATCGGCTTCCAGGAGCTCAACGACCCCGGCGCCGTGCACGACGCGGCGGGCTTCCAGCGGGCCGCGCAGGACATCAACTACACCTTCAACTGGTTCTACGCCGACTCCCGCGACATCGCCTACTACAACTCCGGAACCAACCCCGTCCGCGCCCCCGGCGTCGACCCGGGCCTGCCGCTGCGCGCCGAACCGGCCTACGAGTGGACCGACTTCGACCCCGTCACCAACACCGCGCGGTACACCCCGCCCGCCGAGCACCCGCAGTCCGTCGACCAGGACTACTACATCTCCTGGAACAACAAGCAGGCCGACGGCTTCACCACGGCCGGCTTCGGCAACGGCTCGGTGCACCGCGGCAACCTGCTCGACGACCGGGTCAGGGCGCTGCTGCAGGGCGGCGGCAAGGCGAGCAGGGTCTCCCTCACCCAGGCCATGGAGGGCGCCGCCCTGACCGACCTGCGTGCCGAGGACGTGCTGCCCGACCTGATCCGGGTGCTGCGCAGCGCCCCGGTCACCGACCAGACGGCCGCCACCGCGCTGCAGCAGCTGGAGACGTGGCTGGCCGACGGCGGCCGGCGCAAGGAGACCTCGGCCGGCAGCCACAGCTACGCCGACGCCACCGCGATCCGCGTCATGGACGCCTGGTGGCCGCTGGTCGCCGAGGGGACGATGCGCCCCGGCCTCGGCGACCAGCTGTTCACCGCGCTGACCGGCGCCGTGCAGATCAACGAGTCGCCCTCCGGCGGGCAGAGCGGCCCCGGCGGCGGCTCGACGAGCGCCAACGAGTCTATCCCGCACAAGGGTTCGGCCTTCCAGTACGGCTGGTGGAGCTACCTGGACAAGGACCTGCGGTCCGTCCTCGGCGACCGGGTGGCCGGCCCGCTGGCGCGCCCGTACTGCGGCGGGGGCGACCTCGCGGCCTGTCGGGGCGTCCTGCTCGACACCCTGAAGCGGGCCGCCGCCCAGACCGCGGCCCAGGTCTACCCGGGCGACGCCGACTGCTCGGCCGGTGACCAGTGGTGCGCCGACACCGTCATCCAGCGTCCGCTGGGCGGGGTGACGGACGTCAGGACGACCTGGCAGAACCGGCCGACCTACCAGCAGGTGGTGCAGTTCACCGCCCACCGCTGAGCCACCACACCGCCGAGCCGCCGAGCCCGGACGTCGCCGGTGCCCCGCCCGACCCGGGTGGGGCACCGGCGGCGGCCGTCAGGACGGCTTCGACGCCTCCGCGGCCCCGGATCCCGACCCCGATCCCGACCCCGACTCGGAACCCGCCCCGGACCCCGCCTGCGCGGTCAACCGCCGCCGGTGGCCGCGCAGGTGCTCCAGCGGGTCCCGGAGCCTCCGGCCGGCCTGCAGGTACGCCGTACGGCCGTCGGGAGTGGTCATCCGCATGTGGACGGCGTCGGCCAGCTCCGCCGCCGTGTCCACCAGGTCGATCAGCTCGGCCAGCAGCGCGGCCTGGTCGGCGGGCACGACGGCCTCGCGGCGTGCCCGGGCCCGGGGCAGGGCGTCCTCACGGATCTTCGCCCGGGCCTCCCGAACGGTGGTGCTCATCGCCTCGATGTCGCCGTCCACGCCGGCCCCCTGTCCGTGCTGCGCCTGCCGATTCGCGGTGATCCTTCCCCGGGCGGGGCGGCGGCACTCCCCCGGTCCGGGCGGGCGGCCGGGGTCCGCGCACCGGCCGGGGCCGGGAATCCGGCGGACCCGGCCCGGAGGGAGGACATAGGCTCCTGACATGGCGACAGACGGATCACTCGCAACCGGTCAGCGTTCCCTCGGCGACCCTTCCCTCGACTACCCCCTGTGGCCCCCACTCACCGCCGGCTGTCCGGGCACCGGCACCGCGGACGTCGCCTACCCGGTCGAGGTCGACTACGCGTACGGGAAGGCGGACCCGGCGGCGCTGTTCGCGCCGTCGGAGGTCGCCGGCCTGGAGCGGTGGGCCCCGCTGCTGCCGCCGCTGCTCGCGCCGGGCCTGGGCGAGGGCGGCACGCCGCTGGTCGAGCTCGAACCGGGGGTGTACGTCAAGGACGAGTCCCGCAACCCGACCTGGAGCCACAAGGACCGGCTGAACCGCTGCACCACCAGCGCCGCCGTCGGTGTCGGCGCGGCCGGGATCGCGGTGGCCTCCTCGGGCAACCACGGCGCCTCCGCCGCCGCCTACGCGGCCCGGGCCGGGCTGCGCTGCGTGGTCCTCACCGGCCCGGACCTGCCGCCGAACGTCGACGCGTTCCTGAACGCCTACGGCGCGGTCGTGCTGCCGGTGCCCTGGGAGGCGCGCTGGCCGCTGCTGCGCCAGGTGGTCGACCGCCTCGGTCTGCACCCGGTCAGCAACCTCACCACCACGCACACCGGGCACGCGTACGGCCCCGAGGGCTACAAGACCGTCGCCTACGAGATCTTCCGGGACCTCGGGGTGCCGGGCGCGGTCTTCGTGCCCACCGGCTACGGCGAGCTGCTGTTCGGGGTCTGGAAGGGGTTCGCCGAACTGCACCGGCTCGGGCTGGCCGAGCGGGTGCCCAGGATCTACTCCTGCGAGTCGGCCTCGGGGGCGCCGCTGGCGAGTGCCCTCCGGCAGGGCCTGCCGGCCGCGCGCACGGCCGTGGCGCCGGGCCGGGCGTACTCGATCGCCGCACCGGTCGGCGGCTACCGGGGCGTGCTCGCGGTGCGCGGGAGCGGCGGCCGCGCGCTGGTGCTGGACGACGCCCAGCTGACGGCCGCCCAGGGCGAGCTGGCCCGGGCCGGGCTCTGGACGGAGCTGTCCGCGGCGGCCGGGCTCGCCGGGCTGCGCAGCCTGGGCGGGGCGGCGGGCGGCTCCCGGGGAATCGAGGGAGCCGAGGGCATCGAGGGACCGGTGGTCTGCGTGTCGACGTCCAGCGGCTTCAAGGACCTCGGGGTCGGCTCCCGGAGGACCGAGCCGGTCGCCCCCGAGTGGGAGGCCGTCCACCGCCGGCTGCAGGCCGCCGGGATCCGCGGCTGACGGCCGCCCCCGCACGGGCGGCGGACATCCGGCCCCAGAACCAGGACCAGGACCAGGCGTCCGGCACCGGGACCAGGCACCCGTCACCCGTCACCCGGCACCCGGCACCGCGGAAACCCCTTGGTCCCCGGTGCCGGGTGCCGGTACGGTCGCTGTGTGGCCGTCGTAGCGAACTCTCGCCGATTTACCGGCCCCCCGGCCCCCGTTGGGCGCCGCAGGGGTCGGACGTCGCCACGCCTCCAGGGCTGAGCCGCCGGCCCGGGGCGGCGGTCGTGCCCAGGGGCCGGGGGGTGTGCCGTCACCCCGTCACCGCTCCCGGCCAGGAGGCCGCCATGTCCGTACCCGGCACCGCCGTTCCCGCCCGTCTCTCCCCCGAGCAGCTCGCCCGCGACCTCGCCGTCCGGGACCTCACCGACCCCGCCGCCGGTCCGCACGCCGTGCAGCTCGTCCTCGCCCGTGCCGTCGAGGCGCTGGCCGCGCTCTGGGGCTGCGAGGTCCGCTGGTGGCGCGGTGAGCGCGTCGTCACGGTCGAGGACAACTACGACCACCTCGGCTACCGCGCCGACGACATCACCCGCGACACCCGGTACACCCGCTACGTCGACGACCGGCGGATGCTCCGCAGCCACTCCAGCGCCCTGGTGCCGGCGGCGCTGCGGGCCCTGGCCGCGGATCCGGCCGAGGACGTCCTGCTGGTCTGCCCCGGCCTGGTCTACCGCCGCGACAGCATCGACCGGCTGCACACCGGCACCCCGCACCAGCTGGACCTGTGGCGGCTCACCCGCCGCCCGGCCCGGCTGACCACCGCCGACCTGGACGGGATGGTCACCGCCCTGGTCGGCGGTCTGCTCCCGGGCGCCGAGCACCGCCACGAGGAGCGCGTCCACCCGTACACGCTGGCCGGCCGCCAGGTGGACGTGGCCCGCGGCGCGGAGTGGATCGAGGTCGCGGAGTGCGGCCTGGCCCACCCCGGCGTGCTGGCCCGGGCCGGGCTCGGCGCCGAGTGGAGCGGTCTGGCCCTCGGCATGGGGCTGGACCGGATGCTGATGCTGCTCAAGGGCGTGGACGACATCCGGGTGCTGCGTTCGACCGAGCCGTCGGTGGCCGCCCAGCTGACCGACCTCGCGCCCTACCGGCCGGTGTCCGCGATGCCCGCCGTCCGCCGGGACCTCTCGGTGGCGGTGGACCGCGACGACCTGGCGGAGGACCTCGGGGACCGGGTCCGCGACGCGCTCGGCCCGGACGCGGACTGCGTGGAGACCGTCGAGATCCTCGCCGAGACGCCGTGCTCGCAGCTGCCGCCACGGGCCCTGGAGCGGCTCGGCGCGCGCCCCGGGCAGAAGAACGTCCTGCTCAAGCTGGTCCTGCGGCACCTGGACCGGACGCTCACCGACCGTCAGGCCAACCTGCTGCGGGACCGCGTCTACGCCGCCGTGCACCAGGGCACCGCCCACCAGTGGGCGGCCACCGGCTGACGGCCGCCGGTGGGGGCGTGGCGGCGGCCACCACCACGCCCCCGCCACGCCCCGGCCGCGACCCCGCGACGACCCGGCCTCAGAGCCGGACGAGCACCTTGCCGCGGCTGGCGGCCCGGTCCTGGTAGAGGCTGCGGTAGGCGGCGGGGATGGTGTCGAAGCCGCGGTGGACGGTCTGGTGGTACTGCAGGTCGCCGCTGCGGACGAGGCCGCCGAGGTCCCGCCGCAGGGCCGTCCAGTTCTCCTCGGTGAACCACTCCAGCGAGAAGATGCCGCGGACGGTGGTGCGCGGGAACATGATCATCGGCAGCAGCCGGGGGCCCGTCCAGCGGCCGCCGACCTGGCTCGCCCACTGCCAGCAGACCGCGACCCGGCTGTCGACGTTGAGCATGGTGAAGACGACGTCGGTCAGCGTGCCGCCGAGGCTGTCGAAGTAGCGGTCGACGCCGTCCGGGGCCGCCTTGGCGAGCCGCTCGGCGAGCCGCTCGGGGTCGTCGCCGTCGCGGTAGTGCAGGACGGCGTCGAAGCCCAGGTCCCTCAGCCGGTCGGCCTTCTCCGCCGTCGCCGTGGTGCCGACGACCCGGGCGCCGCGGTGCCGCGCGAGCTGGCCGACCAGGGAGCCGACGGCCCCGGAGGCGCCGCTGACCAGCACGGTGTCGCCGGGGCGCACGGCCAGGAACTTCTCCACGGTGCCCCAGGCGGTCATCCCGGGCCCGCCGAGGACGCCCAGGGCGGTGGAGATCGGCAGGGCGTCGTCGTAGTGGTCGGGGTCGAGGCGGCGGTAGGCGGGGAAGACCATCGGGAAGGTACCGGTCTGCCAGGGGGTCGGGGCGCCGTTGCCGATCACGTGGCTGCGCCAGCCGCCGAAGCCCTGGACGAGGTCGCCGACGGCGAAGCGGGCGCGGGGGCCGGCCTCCAGCACCTCCATGATCGAGTCGGCGCCCATGTGGTCCCCGACCGGGGTGTCGAGGGCGATCCCCTGGAGGTACGGGTCGACGGAGACGTACCGGGTGCGCAGCAGCATCTCGTCCTCGGCGAGCCGGACGTCGACCTCCTCGACCACCTTCCGGTACATCCGCTCGACGTCCGGCACGCCGTCGGCGTGCTCGTGGACGACCCACTTCTCGATCCTCACGAGGTGACTCCAAACTGGCGGTCCGCGGGGCCGACCGGCTCGACCAGCAGGGTGGGCGGCGGGGCGGTGTCGTCGACGGCGGCGGTGAACGGCTTGCGGTCGTCGCGGCAGATGAACTGCACGACGTGGCGCCCGGCGGCGGCGGCCCGGATGAGGCCGCCGGTGGTCGCCCAGACGCCGGAGAGGTAGAAGTCGCGCAGGCCCGGCAGCCCGGGGCCGTTGCGCTTGATCTCCTCCTCCAGGGTCTCGCCGCTCTCCACGAAGGGCTGCCAGCCGAGCACGGTGCCGTCGTAGTTGGCGGTGTAGCGGACCTGGGTGAGGGGGGTGGAGACGTCCTTGACCGCGACGGCCTCCTTCAGCCCCGGGTGGTGGCCGTCGAGGAAGTCGACGAGGGCGTCGCGCACCCGGCGCTTCTCCCGCTGGTACTCGCGTCCGCGGCCGACCGGCAGGGTGTGCAGCTCCTCGCCGCGCCGCAGCCGGGGCGCCTGTTCGGGGCCGGTGCTCAGGGCCCGCCAGGGGGCGATGTCGCAGAAGTAGCTGACGTAGACGACGGTCGTCCCGGCGGGGGACAGTTCGGGGTAGTGGCGGCTGCGGAACTGGACGTTGATGCTGGGGTGCCGGATGCCGGTGAGCCGGGCCGCGAACTCCTCCTCCAGCAGGTGGGTGGTGCACGGGTCCCCGGCCGGGAAGGGCCGGCGCAGGCCCAGGAAGACGGTGAGGTAGCCGGGGAAGACCATGCCGGGTTCGGTGATGGTCCGGGTGTACAGCCGGCGGTAGGTGTCGTTCAGGTAGCGGCCCTTGAGCAGGTCGAGCATGGTGGTGCGGCCGTCGCAGGCCGCGACGACGATGTCGGCGCGGACCTCCCGGCCGTCGCTGAGCCGCACCCCGACGGCCCGGTCGCGCTCGACCAGGATCTCGGTCGCCCTGGCGTTGTAGGTGATCTCCCCGCCGAGCCGCCGGTAGCGCTCCTCGACGGAGCGGGCCAGGCCCAGCGAGCCGCCCTCCGGCACCCCGGCCGACTGCCCGGCGTGCGCGGCGAGCTGGAAGTAGGTGGGCAGCACGGGGAAGTTGGGGTGCTTCTCGTAGAGCACGAAGTTGAAGGCCTCGCGCAGCAGCGGGCTGCGGAAGCGGGCCGAGTAGTCGCTCATCAGCTCGGTGATCGAGCGCCGGATCACGTTGAGGTGGGGCAGGAAGGAGGCGAGCATCCGCCAGCGTTCCCGGCGCCCCATGAGCCCGACCGGCTTGAGGAAGGGGTAGTGGACCAGCGCGCGGCGGAAGGACCGCAGTCCGGCGCAGAACCGCCGGATCTGCCGGGCGTCCTCCGGCGCGAGGTCGAGCAGGTGGGCTTCGAGGCGGTCGGGGTCGGAGTAGAAGCGGACGGCGCCGCCGTCGCGGGTGCGCACCACGTTGAAGACGTCGAAGTTGCGCATCACCTTGCCCTGGAGGGCGCCGAGTTCGAGCCAGATCTGGTGCATCTCGTTGCCGGGGCCGCTGCCGAGCAGCCAGCTGACGCAGCAGTCGAAGGTGAACTCCCCGCGGTCCCAGGCGGTGCAGCAGCCGCCGGGCAGTTCGTGCATCTCCAGGATGCGGCTGCGGTAGCCGTTCATCTGGGCGTAGCAGCCGGTGGACAGGCCGCCCAGGCCGCCGCCGACGATCACCATGGTCCGCCTGCCCGTGCTCATTCCGGTACTCCCGTGGTGACCCGGTCGAGTTGTGGCAGCCGGCCCAGCTTTCCGGCGTGCCAGGGTTCCTGGTTGTCGCTGGGCCAGGCCCGGAAGGGCCGGCCGAGTTCGCGGCAGAGGTACTGGGCGGCGTACCGGCCGCTGGTCGCGGCGCGGATCAGGCCGCCGAGGCCCGCCCACTGCCCGGCCATGGAGAAGCCGCGCAGTCCGGGCAGCCGCATGCGGTCCCGGTTGACCAGCCGGTTGGCGGCGTCCTCGGCCTCGGAGAAGGCCTGCCAGGCGAGGATGCTGCCGCGGGTGTTTCCGGTGAAGCGTTCGGTGGTGACGGGCGAGGCGACGTCGACGAGTTCGATCCGGCGGCCCAGCCCGGGGTACGTCCGGTCGAGGAACTCCCGGACGAAGGAGGCGACTTCCTGCTTACGGGCCCGGTAGGCGCGGCGGTCGCGGACACGCAGCTCCTTCCAGCTGCGGTGGTCGCTGAAGTAGGTGCAGTGCAGCACGGACCGGCCGGCGGGCGCGAAGCCCTCCGCGTAGGCGGAGCGCAGCTGGACGACCAGGCTGTGCTGGAGCGAGCCGGGCAGCCGGGCGCCCTGCTCGGGGCCCAGCAGGTAGGTGGTGCTGTGCGGTTCGCCCTCCGGCAGCCCGCCGCGGACGCCGACGAAGGCGGAGACCACCGCCGGGTAGAGGTTGCCGGGCCGGTCGATCAGTTCGCCGTACAGCCGGTCGGTGGTGGGGCTGGACCAGCGGCCGTCCAGCAACCGGTCGAGGACGGTCGGGCCGTCGCAGGCGGCGACGACGTGGTCGGCGTAGTGCTCGGTGCCGTCCCGGAGCCGGACGCCGACGGCTCGGCCGCCCTCGACGAGGATCCGGTCGACCCGGCAGCGGTAGCCGATCACCCCGCCGAGCGAGGTGTAGCGCTCCTCGACGGAGCGGGCCAGGCCGAGCGAACCGCCCTGCGGGAAGCCGGCGTTGCCGTTGTGCGCGGCGGCCAGGGTGTACAGGTAGGGCAGCAGCGGGAAGCCGGCCGGTTCCTGGAGGAACACGTTGGGCAGGGCCCGGCGCAGCAGTGGGTCCTGGAAGCGGTCGGCGAAGCCGCGCATCGGGGTGGTGGCGGTGCGCCAGAACAGCCGGAAGGCCGGCAGCACGGCGCGCAGGGTCCGCAGCCGTTCGGCCGGCCCGCGCAGCGGCGACGGGGTGAGCTCCCAGGGCAGGTCGAGCGCGGCGAAACGGCGCAGGTCCCGGCAGAAGGAGCGGATCGGCCGGGCATCGCCGGGGGCGAGGGCCAGCAGGTGGTGTTCGAGCCGGTCGGGGTCGGCGAAGAAGGTGACGGCCCGGCCGTGTTCGTCGACGACGCGGTTGAAGACGTCGAAGCGGGTGACGGTCTTGCCGTCGAGGGCTCCGAGTTCCCGCCAGACCTGGTGGGCGCCGGTGCCCTCGGCGGTGCCGATGAGCCAGTCGATGCAGTAGTCGAACAGGTAGCCGTGCCGGGACCACGCGGTGCAGCAGCCGCCGGGCAGCACGTGCTTCTCGAAGATCCGGGTCTCCAGGCCGCTCATCTGGGCGTAGCAGCCGGTGGCGAGGCCGCCGATGCCGGCGCCGATCACGATGACCCGGGGCGGGCCGCCGCCGGCGCGCCGCCGGTCGGACCAGTCCGGTCCGCGGTCAGGGGCGGTCATCGGCGGCGCCTCCGGCCAGGATGGCGCCCGCCAGTTCGGCGTTGCGGGCGGCGTACTCGGCGTCCAGCATCTCGGCGTGGCTGCCGTGCCCGGCGTGCACGGTGGTGCCGGAGGTGGAGGAGCCCTGCCACGAGCCGGGTTCGCCGCCGGTGTGCAGGGCGAGCCGGTCGCGTTCGCAGACCACGTGCAGGTGTGCGTCGACGGTGTCCAGGTTGGGGGTCCGGCTGCAGAACTCCAGGTAGTCCCGGGCCTGTTCGAGGGTCTCCCGGGCGACGATCCGGGAGCCGGTGTGGCGGTGCAGGTGCTCGTGCAGCTCGCGTTCGAAGGCGGCCACGTGGTCCTCGCCGAGGGTGAAGGGTTCGGGGATCCGGTAGGAGTCCACCATCAGGACGGACCGGACGGTCCGGCCGCGGCGTTCGAGCTCGGCGGCGACCTCGAAGGCGAGGTTGCCGCCGAGCGAGTAGCCGAGCAGGACGTACGGGCCGGCCGGGTGCAGGGCCTCGGCCAGGTCGGCGTAGCGGGCGGTCTTGTCGTCGCCGGTGAGGTAGTTGAAGGCGGCGAGGCGGTGGCCGGGCAGGTGGCCGGCGAGCTGGCGGTAGACCAGTCCGTGGCCGCCCGCGGGCGGGAAGCAGAGGACCGTGCGGTCCTCGGGTGCCTGCGGGTTGAACCACAGGTGGGGCTGGCCGCCTTCGAGTTCGCCGGTGATGATCTGTTCCAGGGTGCGGGCCATGCCGTGCAGCGTGGTGACCTTGAAGAGCTGGCCGACCGGGATGCCGACGTTGAACTCGGTCTGCAGGTGGTGGATCAGTTCGATCAGCCGGATGGAGCTGCCGCCGAGTTCGAAGAAGTCGTGCTGGAGGCCGACTTCGTCGAGCCCGAGCAGCGCCTTCCAGTGTTCGGCGGTGCGGATCTCGTAGAGGGTGACCGGCGGTTCGTCTCGGGCGGCGCCGGTGTCGACCACCGGTTCGGGCAGGGCGGCGAGGTCGACCTTGCCGTTGGGGGTGAGCGGCAGGGCGGGCAGTTCGGTGAGGTGGGCGGGGATCATCACGGTGGGGAGGTGTTCGGCGAGGTGGCGGCGGAGTTCCCGGCGGTCCAGCGCGGCCCCTTCGGCCGGGACGAGGTAGGCGGACAGCACGCTCTCCCCCGTGCTGTCCTGACAGACCGTCACACAGGCCTGGGCGAGCTCGGGGCGGGCGGTGAGGTGGGCCTCGATCTCGCCGATCTCGATCCGGTGGCCGCGCACCTTGACCTGGTTGTCGATCCGCCCGAGCAGGTGTGCGGTGCCGTGCGCGTCCCAGTGGCCGAGGTCGCCGGTGCGGTAGAGCCGGGTCGGCGTGCCGTCGAGGTCCAGGGCGGTGAACCGCCGGGCGGTCTGCCCGGGGTCGTTGGGGTAGCCGGCCGCCACCCCGGCGCCGCCGACCCACAGTTCGCCGGCCACGCCGGGCGGCACCGGTTCGCCGTAGCGGTCGAGGATGTAGAGCTCGCTGTTGGGGAACGGCCGGCCGATCGGCACCATCCGGCCGGGTTCGAGGCCCTCGGCCGTGCCCTCGTAGTAGCTGGTGTCGATGGTGGCCTCGGTCAGGCCGTAGGAGTTGACGAGCCGGGTGTCCGGCCCGCACAGGGCGCGCAGCCGCCGGTGTTCCGCGGCCTTCCAGGAGTCCGAGCCGACGGCCAGCAGGCGCAGGAAGTCCAGCCGCAGGCCCTCGCGCTCGCAGTGGGCCAGCAGGGCGCGGGCGACGGCGGGCACGAACTCGGCGCAGTCGACGGCCTCCTCGCGCATGGTGCGGTGCAGCCGGGCGGTGTCGAAGAGCAGGTCGCGGTCGACCAGGACGAGGGTGCCGCCGGTGCTCAGCGCCCGGGCGAGGTCGCCGGAGAACACGTCGAAGGCCGTCCCGGCCATCTGGAGGTGCACCCGGGCCTCGGTGTCCAGCCGGTACTCGGCGCGCCAGCCCGCGGTGACCGCGGCGAGGTTGCGGTGGTCGACCCGGACGGCCTTCGGGCGGCCGGTGGAGCCGGAGGTGTGGATGACGTAGGCGGCCCGGTCCGGGTCGGCGGCGGGCAGCGGCGGGCCCTCGGCCGCGGGCCGGTCGAGTTCCTCCAGGGTGACCGGCCGGGCGGGCAGGTCGGCGCCGGGCGGCCGCCGCTCGTCGACGACGACCAGGACGGCTCCGGCGTCGGCCACCTGGTGGGCGAGCCGGTCGGCCGGGTGTCCGGGGTCGAGCGGCAGGTAGGCGGCGCCGGCCCGCCAGACCGCGAGCAGCACGGTGATCAGCTCGGGCGACTTGTCCAGGCAGACGGCGACCACCGAGCCCTCGACGACCCCGAGTTCGCGTAGCCGCAGGGCCGCCCGGTGCGCCCTGCGGTCGAGTTCGCCGTAGCCGAGCCGCCGGGTGCCGGACGGCCCGGGGGCGGCGACGGCGAGCGCCTCGGGGTGCTCGGCGGCGGCCTTGGCGATCAGCTCGGGCACCGGGGTGTCGTGCTCCAGACGCCGGCCGGCGCCGCTGAACCCGTCGAGGATGCGCCGGCGTTCGGTGTCCTCGAGCATCCGCAGCCGGCCGACGGGGCGGTCGTCGCCGGCCCGGGTCATGGCGTCCAGCAGGGTGCGGTAGTGCGCGGCGAGCCGCTGGACGGTGGCGGCGTCGAAGAGGTCGGAGTTGTACTTGAACACGCAGTGGAAGCTGTGGTCCGCGCGGTCCTCGTAGGCCGACAGGGTCAGGTCGAACTGCCCCTCCTCCTCGGGGAGTTCGATGTACTCCAGGCGGTACCCGAAGCGCTCCACGGCGACTTTGTGGGTGAGCAGGATGAACATCGCCTGGAACACCGCGGAGCGGCTGGGGTCGTGCTGCAGCCCGAGCTGCTCGACCAGCAGCGGGAAGGGGTACTCCTGGTTGTCCAGCCCGCCGAGCACGCTCCGCCGCACCCGGGCGAGCAGCTCGGCCACCCCGGGCTCCCCGGCCAGGCTGACGTGCAGCGGCAGCGGGTTGACGAAGTAGCCGTAGACGGAGCCGAACTCCTCCTGGGTGCGCCCGGTGACGGGGCTGCCGACCACGATGTCGGACTGGCCCGACCAGCGGTGCAGCAGCAGGTAGTAGGCGCTGAGCAGCACCATGAACGGGGTCGCGTGGTGGGCCCGGGCCAGGTCGTGGACGCGGGCGGTGAGCTCGGCGTCGAGCCGGAAGAACTCCGAGGCGCCGTTGTGGGTCTGCACCGCGGGCCGGGGCCGGTCGGTGGGCAGGGCGAGCACCGGCACCGGGGACGGCAGGTGGCCGCGCCAGTAGTCGAGCATCCGCTGCGCCTCGGGACCGGCCAGGAAGCGGTTCTGGTGGTTGAGGAAGTCGAGGTAGCGGGCGGCGACCGGGGGCAGTTCGGGGGTGCGTCCGCGGCGCAGCGCCTCGTAGACCTCGAACAGCTCCTCGATGAAGGTGAAGGTGGAGATCGCGTCGGAGACGATGTGGTGGACGGCCTTCATCAGCACCCAGCGCTCCGGGCCGCGCCGGAACAGCCGCAGCCGCACCAGGGGGTCCTCCGCGAGGTCGTACGGCCGGCGGTACTCGGCGACGATCAGTGCGTGGACCTCCTCCCAGGGCCGGCCCTCGACGTCGAACAGCCCGGTGTCGGCGACGGCCTCGGGGCGGATCCGCTGGACGGGGCGGCCCTGCTCGGCGGTGACGGCGGCCCGGAGCCCGGGGTGCCGGTCGACGAGGGTGCGGAATGCGGCGAAGACCAGCTCCGGGTCGAGCTCGGCGTGCACCTCGACGGCCCCGCCGATGTTGTAGGCGTAGCCGTCCGGGTGGAGCTGGCGCAGGAACCAGAGCGCCTGCTGGTTGTGGGTGAGCGGGTAGCGGGACTCGTCGATGTGCAGCTCGACCTCGGCGTGCTCCGGGCCGCCCCCGGCGGCGAGCTGCTCGGCCAGCCCCTCGCCGAGCAGCTCGACCAGGTCGCCGACGGTGCCGTTGCTGAGCAGCGCCACCACGGGCAGGGCGACGCCGAGTTCACCGTGCACCCGGGCGCGCAGCTCCATCGCGAGCAGCGAGTCCAGGCCGTGCGCGCCGAGCCTGGTGTCCTGGTCGATCCGTTCGGCGCCGACCCGCAGCACGCCGGCGGCGGCGGCCGTGAACCGCTCGGCCAGCAGCTGCCGGCGGGCGGACGGGTCGGCGGAGCGGTAGGCGTCCAGGAAGCCGTCCGTTCCGGCCGGGGCGAGCTCGGCGGCGCTCGCCGCGAGCTCGGCGACCAGCGGCGGCGGCGCCGGGTACCAGGCGAGGAAGGTCGGCCAGTCGACGACGGTGGCCACCAGCAGCTGGGCGCGGTCCTGGCCGAGGACCCGTTCCAGCACGGCGGCGCCGGCCTCCGGCGGGAGCGAGCTCATGCCGCGGGCGTCGCGGTAGTGGGCGACGAGGCCGAGCTCCTCGATCATGCCGGTGGCCCACGGGCCCCAGTCGAGGCTGAGCGCGGGCAGGCCGGCGGCCCGGCGGTGGTGGGCGAGGGCGTCCAGGAAGGCGTTGCCGGCGGCGTAGTTGGTCTGCCCGGCGGTGGTGAGCAGCGCGGCGACGGAGGAGAACAGCACGAAGTGGTCGAGCGGTTCGTCGCGCAGCAGCCGGTGCAGCAGGTGGCCGCCGACCACCTTCGGGCGGTAGCCGGCGTCGAAGGCCGGCCGGTCCATCTGCGGGACGAGCACGTCCCTGACCTGACCGGCGAGGTGGAAGACGCCGCGCACGGGCGGCAGCCCGCGCTCTCGGTGGTCGGCCAGCCAGTCGGCGAGGGCGGTCCCGTCGGTGACGTCGACGGCGGCGAGCAGGGGTTCGGCGCCGAGCGCCTCCAGCTCGCGCAGGAAGGCGATCCGCCGGCCGGCCGGGCTGTCCGGGTCGGTGTGCCGCCACTGCCGCCGGTCGGGCAGCGCGGTGCGGCCGAGCAGCACCAGCCGGCGGGCGCCGCGGCGCACCAGGGTGCGGCAGAGCAGCCGGCCGAGCGCCCCGAAGGCGCCGGTGACGAGGTAGCAGCCGTCCGCCCGGAGCACCGGGGGCAGCGGGCGGGTGAGGCCCTCGGCCGGGCGCAGCCGGCAGGTGCGGCGGCGGCCGGCCCGCAGGGCGATCTCCTGCTCGTCCCGGGCGCCGAGTTCGTCGAGCAGCGCCTCGGCCTGGTCGGCATGGTCCGCGCCGGGGTCGAGGTCGATCAGGGTGCCGCGCTGGGCGGTGAGCTCCTGCTGCCAGAGCACCCGGCCGACGCCCCAGGCGGGGGCGGCGAGCGGTTCGGCCCGTTCGCCGGGGGCGGTGGCCTGGGCGCCCCGGGTGACGACGTGCAGCCGGGCGTCGGGGCGGGCGGCGGGCAGCGCCCGGGCGAGGGCGATCAGCGAGTACGCGCCGAGGGTGGCGAGGCCGTCCAGCTGCCCGGTCTCCGCGGCGTCCAGCGCGGGCTGGTCGAGGTTCCACAGGTGGACGACGGTGCGGTAGCCGGGGTCGAGCCCTTCGAGCAGCCGGGTGAGGTCCTCGGTGGAGTCCGGGCGGACGGTCGACCCGGTGTCGCCGCGGTGGTGGGCGGCGCCGGGCCGGACGAGGTGGCAGCGGGAGCCGCGTTCGGCGGCGAGCGCGGCGAGCCGCTCGGCGAGGCCGCCGGCGTCGGCGAACAGCAGCAGGTCGCCGGGGTGTTCGGGGTCGGCGACGGCAGGGGCGTCCAGCCAGACGGGTTCGGTGAGCCAGCCGTCGATGGTGGCGAGGCCGACCGATCCCGGGGCCCGGGCGACGTCGGCGGCCCGGAAGCCGGTGATCCGGCCGAGCGGGGTGCCGTCCTCGGCGTAGAGGGCGAGGTCGCCGACGACGTCGCGGCCGTCGTCGCGGGTGACGGTGGCGTGCGCCCAGAGCGGGCGGTCGCCGAACGCGTCGAGGCGGACCTCCTCGATGGCGACGGGCAGCCGTACGCCGCCGTCGTCGGGCGCGGCCGTCCGGGCGGCGAGCAGGGTCTGGAAGCAGGCGTCGAGCAGCACCGGGTGCGCGTGGTGCTCGCCCGCCGCGGGCCCGAGCCCATCGGCCGGGCCGATCCGGGCCAGGGCCTCGCCCGGGCCGACCCAGACCTCCTGGACGGCCCGGAAGGCGGGCCCGTAGTCGTAGCCGCGGGCGGCCAGCAGCCGGTAGCAGTCCGGGCCGTCGAGCCGGCTGGTCCGGGCCCGGACCGCTTCGGCGTCCAGCACCGGGCCGTGGGCGAGGCGCTGGCCCGTGCGGACCCGGCCGCTCGCGTGCACCGCGGGCTCGCCGCCGGCGGGGGTGGAGGTGACGGTGAAGCGGGCGTCCTCCGGGGCGTAGCCGAACTGGACGGGGGTGGGCTCGGCCTCGGAGAGGAACAGGGCCCGGTTCAGCTCGACCTCGGCGAGCACCACCTCGGTGCCGCCGGTCAGGGCGCGGACGGCCTGCGCCGCCATCTCCAGGTACCCCGCGGCGGGGAAGACCACCCGGCCCTCGATCCGGTGGTCGGCCAGGTAGGGCAGGTGCTCGGGGTCGAGCGCGGTGGTCCAGGTGGGCTGGGCGTTCGCGGTGCGGCGGCCGAGCAGCGGGTGGTCGACCTCGCCGAGGCGGACCTTCCGGACGGCGTCCGGCTCGGCCCAGTACCGGTCGCGCCGCCAGGGGTAGGCGGGCAGCGGCACCGGGCGGCCGGCCGGGTGCAGCGCGTCCCAGGCCGGTTCGACGCCCAGGGTGTGCAGTTCGGCGAGGGTGCGGGTGACGCACGCGTCCTCGTCCGCGCGGCGCCGGAGGGAGGCCAGGGTGTGCGCGCCGTCGACGCACTCGCGGATCGCGTGGCCGAGCACCGGGTGCGGGCCGACCTCCAGGAAGAGGCCGATCCCGTCCCCGGCCATCCGCTCGACGGCGGCACGGAAGCGCACCGGGTTGCGGACGTTGTGCCACCAGTACCCGGCGTCCAGCTCCGGGCCGCGGGCGAGGCCGTCGCGGGCGGTGAGGTAGAGCGGCAGCCGGGCCTCGCCGGGCGCGAGCGCGGCCAGCGCGGCGGTCAGCTCCTCCCGGATCGGCTCCATCCGCACGCTGTGGTACGGGACCTCGACGTCCAGGAGGCGGGCGAAGACGTCCTCCGCGCGCAGCTCGTCGGCGAGTTCGCGCAGCGCCTCGGTGTCACCGGCGAGGGTCACGGCGGAGGGGCTGTTGACGGCCGCGAGCGAGACCCGGGTGCGGTGCGGGCGGATCCGTCGCTGCGCCTGCTCCTCCGGCAGGCCGACGGCGAGCATCGTGCCGGTGCCGGCCAGCCGCTGCTGCAGCCGGCTGCGGGCCAGCACCACCCGCACGGCGTCGGCGAGGTCGTAGACGCCGGCCTCGTGGAAGGCGGCGACCTCGCCGGTGCTGTGCCCGACGACGGCGTCGGGGTGCAGCCCGCGACTGCGCCAGAGCGCGGAGAGACCCAGCTGGACGGCGAGGTTGGCGGGCTGGGCGAGCCAGGTCTCGGCCATCCGGGAGTCGGCCTCGTCGCGTTCCAGTTCCGCCAGGAGCGACCAGCCGGCCTGTTCCCGGATCTCCCGGTCGCAGGCCCGGACGGCCTCCCGGTAGGCCGGCTCGCTCGCGTACAGGCCGCGGCCCATGCCCCACCACTGGGGGCCCATGCCGGTGAACACCCAGGCGAGCCGGCGCTGTTCGCGCGCTCTGGCGCGGCCCCGGGCGACCTGCGGGTGGGCCTCGCCGCGTTCGCAGGCGGCCAGTGCCGCGTCCAGGTCCTGCCGGGTGGCGTAGCCGACCGCGAGCCGTTCGGGCAGGTGCTGGCGGCGGTGGGCGAGGGTGTGGCCGAGGTCGGCGAGCGACACCCCGGCGGCGAGCTCCCGCCGTACGCCGGCGGCGAGTTCGGGCAGCGCGGCGGCGTCCCTGGCGCTGAGCGGCAGCACCGTGCGGGCGGGGTGCGGCACGGGCGCGGCGGGCGTGGGCCGGGGCGGCTCCTCCAGCAGGACGTGCGCGTTGGTCCCGCCGAAGCCGAAGGAGTTGACGCCGGCCCGGGCCGGCCCGTCGTGCTCGGGCCAGTCGACGGCGGCGGTCGGGACGTCGAAGGGGAGCGCGGCCAGGTCGATGCCCGGGTTGGGGCGTTCCAGGTTGAGGTGCGGCGGGATCCGCCGGTGTTCGAGGGCGAGGGCGGTCTTGATCAGTCCGGCGACCCCGGCCGCGGCCTCGGTGTGCCCGATGTTGGTCTTCACCGAGCCCACGTAGCAGCGGGCGCCGGGGCGGCGGCCGACGCCGAGCACCCGGCCCAGGGCGGCCGCCTCGATCGGGTCGCCGACCGGGGTCGAGGTGCCGTGCGCCTCGACGTACTGCAGGCTGCCGGGGAGCACGCCCGCCTCCGCGCAGACCCGTTCGATCAGGGCGACCTGGGCGTCCGCGCTGGGGACGGTGATGCCGTTGGTGCGACCGTCCTGGTTGACGCCGCTGCCGAGGACGACGGCGTGCACCGGGTCGCCGTCGCGCAGCGCGTCCGCGAGTCGTTTGAGGACGACCACGCCGACGCCCTCGGCGCGGACGTAGCCGTCGGCGGAGGCGTCGAAGGCGCGCGAGCGGCCGTCCCGGGAGAGGAAGCCGCCCTTCGTCTCGGCGATCGTGTACTGCGGCGCCATGTGCAGCAACACGCCGCCGGCCAGCGCGAGTTCGGTCTCGCCGCGGAGCAGGCCCTGGCAGGCGAGGTGGACGGCGACCAGGGAGGAGCTGCAGGCGGTGTCGATCGAGACACTGGGGCCGCGGAAGTCGAGGCAGTGCGAGATCCGGTTGGACACCATCGTCATCATGGTGCCGGTGGCGGTGTGCGCGGCGAGGGTGCCGAAGTCGAGGTCGGCGAACTGGAGGATCTTGTAGTCCAGGGTGAAGGCGCCCATGTAGACGCCGACGTCGCGGCCGGCCAGGTCGCCGGGGCGCAGGCCGCCGTCCTCCAGGGCCTCCCAGCTGACCTCCAGGAGCTTGCGCTGCTGCGGGTCCATGTGGGCGGCCTCGCGCGGGCTGATCCCGAAGAAGTCCGGGTCGAAGGTGTCGAAGCCGTCGACGTAGCCGCCGCGGCCGCCGGTCAGCCGCCCGGGTTTGGACCTGTCCCGGCTGCCCAGGGTGGCGGTGTCGTAGCGGTCGGCGGGTGTCGCGGTGAGGCAGTCCCGGCCCTCGACGAGGTTGCGCCAGTAGGCCCGGTGGTCGTTGGCGTGTCCGGGCAGGCGGCAGCCGATGCCGGTGATCGCGATCCGGTCGCGGGGCACGGCGAGGGGCGAGGTGGTCATGGTCCAATCCGGGGGTGAGGGCGTGGCGGCGCGGACACGGGCGGAGGAGGTGGCCCCGCGGGCCGGGTCAGACGGTCGGTTCGGTGGGGTTCACCCGGCGCCAGGGGTGCAGCAGGGTGGCGCCCAGCTCGCCGGTGGCAGGGAAGGCGGCCGGGTCGGCGAGACCGACGGCGGTGGGCACCCGGCCGGGGCGCCAGGTGAAACTGCCGAACACGTGGTCCCACAGCGAGAGGTCGGAGGCGAAGTGCCCGGCCTCGCCGAGCTCGGTGCTGTGGTGCAGGCGGTGGAGTTCGGGGCCGGCGAGCAGGTGGCCGAGCGGGCCGAGGCGGACGTCGATGTTGGCGTGGACGAAATACCCCTGGGCGATGATGAATATTCCGACCACGAACACGGATTCCGCGGAGAATCCGATCAGCGCCAGCGAGAGCTGGACCACGGACTGCGCGACGAACACGTCGAGGAAATGGTTCACCCCGTTGTTCGCGACGTTCACCTTGTCCGGCACGTGGTGCACGCCGTGCAGCCGCCAGAGCCAGCGGTTGCGGTGGGACCACCGGTGGACCAGGTAGTCGCCGAGCGAGCCGACCAGCAGTGCCAGCGGGATCTCCGCCGCGAACGGGAGCGCCGGGCGGGCCGGCCCGAGCAGCTCCACCAGCGCGGTGACCAGCCCCTGGGCGAGCCCGCCGCCGACCATGCTCAGCGCGAAGTAGGCCGCGTACCAGCCGAGTTCACGCCGGCTCGGGTGCCAGTCGGCCCGGTACGGAATGACGCGTTCCAGCACCGCCAGGTACCCGATGACGCCGACCAGCACGAGCGGGGACACCCGGTCGGGTTCCCAGTGGAAGTGCAGCGTGGCGACGGCCGTGCACAGCACCCCCAGGAGCAGAAGCGGATGAGCGAGCCGGCGTGCGATGGCGGACAGCACGCGCCCCCTTGGTTCTTCGCGGACTAACGACTGGAATCGTCAGAGACTCTAGCGGGAGCCGCCAGCAGGGTCAGTCATTCGACGTGCTAACGCCATGAATGACCCGATCGGCGGAAGATCCGTGCACAGGGTTGACATCGCTCCGGCGTGAAGGGGGCGCATTCCCCGGCAGGCGACGGAGATTCCGGAGCGCGGCGCGGGTCAGGGGCGCCCGGAGGCGAGGGGGGTGAACGCCTCCAGCCGCCAGGCGGCGCCGGGGCGCTGCGCCGCCAGCCGGTCGCGCAGCCCCCGCAGCTCGTGGCCGACCAGGGCCGGGAGGGCCTCGATCGGGGCGGCCTCCAGCGCCGGACCGAGCAGCTCCACGGCCGTCTGCGGGTCGTGCGCGCAGGCGTGGCAGTCCGCCATCCGGACCGTGAACAGCAGGCGGCTGGACGGCAGCTGGTCCGGCCCGAGCAGGCCGAGCGCGGTCTCGGCGGCGGCCAGTGCGCGCCGGGCCAGCCGGGGATCGTCCACCACCGCGGCGAGGTCGCGCAGGGCGGCCGAGGCGGCGGCCTCCACCCGCAGCCGCATCGAGGCGATGGAGAGCCAGGGCGCGTCGTCCTCGTCCCGGTCGCCGATGTGGTCCAGGTGCAGCCGCGCACGGCCGATGGCCCGGACGGTGTCCCGGACCTCGCCCGCGAGGGCGTGCGCGCGGGCCTGGCCGATCTGGCCCATCGCCCCCGACCAGTGCCGGCCGGGGGCGGCCCGGCCGATCTCCCGGGCGTAGCCGAGGGCGCTGGCCGGATCGCCGTCGAGCCGGGCGAGGGTGCTCATGTCGCTGAGCGCGGCGACCTGGGTGGCCTGGTCCCCGGCGAGTTCGGCCCAGCCCAGTGCCCGGTCGAAGCAGGCCATCGCGGTCGCGTTGCGGCCGTCCTGCATCCGCAACGCGCCTGCGGCGTGGGCGTGTTCGGCGGCCAGCCGGGCCAGTGGGCCACGCTGCGCGGGAGGCGCCGCGGCGAGCCGGGCGAGCACCGCGTGCAGGGTGCGCTCGACGGCGGCCGCCAGGCCCGGCAGACCGCCGGCCTCCCCGGAGCGCAGGTGGGCGGCGAGCAGTCCGGTCAGGGCGTGCGCGGTGTCGGCGTCCAGCGACGGCGCGACGGTGGACGGGGCGGCACAGAACTCCGCGTGCAGGGCGGCGAGTTCGACGGGCTCGGGGACGGCACAGCCGTCCGCCCCGTGCAGCGGGCAGAGCAGGCCGTAGTCCGGCAGCCGCCGCGGCGGGCCGATCGGCGCCGGCCAGCGCGCCGGACCGGCGGGTCCGGTGCCGGCGGCGGGCAGCGGGGGGCGCAGCAGTCCGGGGGCGAGCGGCGCGGGCACGGCCAGTTCGGCGGTCTCGGCGCGCAGACAGGCTGCGCGCAGCTCACCGCCCGCGCCGAGGAGTTCGTCGATCCGGTCGGCGATCCGGGGGGTGACCCGGCGGGAGCCGTGCTCGATCTTGCTGACGGCGGTGTGGTCGTAGCCGATGTGGGCGCCGAGCTGGGCCTGGGTGAGGCCGGTCCGGCGCCGCCAGTGGCGCATCCGGGCCCCGAACTCGCGCCAGGCGCCCGGGTCCTGGACGGTGGCCGGGGAGGCGGCCGACGGGCTCGGGAGGGCCGGCGGCGGGGGTGCGGACGCCCGCGCCGCGGCCACGCGGTTCCGATGCACGGCTGCCTCCCCAGGTCGCGTCCCCCGGCCCTGCACTCGCCTTCCGACGAGGAGGACGGTACTCGATGGCACCCGTTCCGTACATGACGTGGTCTCAACCACTGGGGGAAAACCGCAGCTTGACGGAATTTGCCAACCCTATTCACCGCTTGCACCAGCCATTGACCCGAGCATGACGCCATGTGAGGGTTCCGGCACCCGAGCGCGGACGGCCCGCACGGCCGTCCCCCCAGAAACGGCCCTGCGGTGCGCCACCAGCCATTGCCGTCCGCGGTCGAGGACCCCCACATGCGAGGAGCCTCGATGCAACGCAGAGTTTCCACAGGACGGTTGCTGACCACGGCGACCACCCTGACCGTGCTGGCCGGAATGATCGCCGCCACGGCCGGGCCGGCCACCGCCGCGCCCACCCCCTCCCCCGCACCCCCGAGCGCCCTGGCCGCCGCCGTGAACGCCGCCGACGCGGCCGCCGCGGCCGGCCTGGACGCCCTCGCCAAGGGCCCGGACGAGACCTACGAGCGCCGCTCCGTCACCCCCTGGCTCGGCGGCCTGTACTCCGTCGCGTACGAGCGCAGCTACCGCGGTCTGCCCGTCGTCGGCGGCGACGCCGTGGTGCTCGCCGACGGCCAGGGCAAGGTCCGCGGCCTCCAGTCGGCGGCCTCCGGCCCGGTCGGCGGCTCGGTCACCCCGCAGGTCAGCGCGGCGAAGGCGGAGAAGACCGCCCGCACCAGGCTGGCCGCCGTGGACAAGGTCGACTCCCGCCGCCTGGTCGTCCGGGTCAAGGACGGCTCCGGCGGTCGGCTCGCCTGGGAGACCGTGCTGACCGGCCGCACCGAGAGTGCCCCGAGCCGGCTGCACGTCTTCGTCGACGCCGCGAGCGGTGAGGTGATCGACTCCTACGACGACGTCCGCGCCGGCACCGTGAACAGCAAGTGGAACGGCCCCTCCCCGGTCACCATCAGCACCACCGGCTCGGGCGGCTCCTACTCGCTGCGCGACCCGAACCGGCCCGGCCTGACCTGCTCCGACTACAGCACCGGCCAGGTCTTCAGCAAGTCCTCCGACTCCTGGGGCACCGGCAACCCCACCAGCAAGGAGACCGGCTGCGGCGACGCGATGTTCGCGGCCCAGAAGGAATGGGACATGCTCCGCGACTGGCTCGGTCGCAACGGACACGACGGCAACGGCGGCAGCTGGCCGGTCAAGGTCGGCCTGAACGACGTCAACGCCTACTGGGACGGCAGCTCCATATCGATCGGCCACAGCCAGGCCAACGAGTGGATCGCCGCCATCGACGTGGTCGGGCACGAGTTCGGCCACGGCATCGACCAGTACACCCCGGGCGGCGCCAACAACGAGAACGGCCTCGGCGAGGGCACCGGCGACATCTTCGGCGCGCTCACCGAGGCGTACGCCAACGAGCCCTCCCCGTACGACAACCCGGACTACACCGTCGGCGAGATGATCAACCTCGTCGGCAACGGGCCGATCCGGAACATGTACAACCCCTCGCTGGTGAGCAACAACCCCAACTGCTACTCCTCCTCCATCCCGAGCACCGAGGTGCACGCGGCGGCCGGCCCGCTCAACCACTGGTTCTACCTGCTCGCCGAGGGCTCCAACCCGGGCGGCGGCAAGCCCACCAGCCCCACCTGCAACAACTCCTCCGTCACCGGCGTCGGCATCAAGGACGCCGGCCGGATCTTCTACGGCGGCATGCTGCTCAAGACCAGCGGCATGACCTACAAGCGCTACCGCACCGCCACCCTGACCGCGGCCAAGAACCTGGACCCCTCCTGCACGACCTTCAACCGGGCCAAGGCCGCCTGGGACGCCGTCAGCGTCCCCGCCCAGAGCGGTGACCCGACCTGCACGCCGTCCGGCAACAACGACTTCTCGCTCGCGCTCGGCCCGGCCTCCGGCTCGGTCCAGCCCGGCTCGTCGGCCAGCGCGACGATCAGCACCGCCGTCACCTCCGGCACCGCGCAGACCGTCAACCTGACCGCCTCGGGCGCCCCCGCCGGAGTCACCGCGACGGTCAACCCCTCGTCGGTGCAGGCCGGTTCCTCCGCCACGCTGACCCTCTCGGCCTCCTCCTCGGCGGCCCCGGGCACGTACGTGATCACCGTCACCGGCACCGCCGGCGCGGCCACCCACACCGCCCAGTACACCCTGACGGTCGGCGGCGGCACCCCCGGCGGGCCCGCACCCGACATCGACGTCGCCAAGGTGCAGGCCCACCTGACCCAGCTGAACACCGTCGCCAACCAGAACGGCGGCAACCGCCGGGCCGGCACCGCCGGGCACAGCCAGTCCCTGGCCTACATCAAGGGCAAGCTGCAGGCGGCCGGTTACACCGTCACCGAGCAGACCTGCACCTCCTGCACCTACCAGTCCAACAACCTGATCGCCGACTGGCCCGGAGGCCCGACCGACCAGGTCACCATGTTCGGCGCCCACCTGGACAGCGTCTCGGCCGGCCCCGGCATCAACGACAACGGCTCCGGCTCCGCCACCCTGCTGGAGAACGCCCTCGTCCTCGCCCAGCAGAACCCCGGCCTGACCCGGCACGTCCGGTTCGCCTGGTGGACGGGTGAGGAGCAGGGCCTGCAGGGCTCGCAGTCCTACGTCGGCCAGCTGAGCTCCGCCCAGCGCTCCGCGATCAAGGCCTACTACAACTTCGACATGATCGGCTCGCCCAACGCCGGGTACTTCATCAACAACATCGGCTCCGCCGCGTCCGCCCCGATGAAGGCCTACTGGGACTCCCTCAACCTCCAGCCGGAGGAGAACGTCGAGGGCCAGGGCCGCTCGGACGACTACTCCTTCCAGCAGGCCGGCATCCCCACGTCGGGGTACGCCGCCGGCGCCAGCGACACCAAGAGCTCGGCCCAGGCGGCCAAGTGGGGCGGCACCGCGGGCCGTTCCTACGACTCCTGCTACCACCAGTCCTGCGACACCACGGGCAACGTCGACGCGACCGTCCTCAACCGCAGCGCCGACGGCGTCGCCTACACCATCTGGAAGACCTCCGTCGGCGGCACCACGCCGACCAACGACTTCTCCCTCGCGGTGAACCCGTCCGGCGCCACCGTCACCCCCGGCGGCAGCGCCACCGCGACCGTCTCCACCGCCACCACCGCCGGCTCGGCGCAGACGGTCAACCTGACCGCCGCGGGCGCCCCGGCGGGCGTCACGGTCTCCTTCAACCCGTCCTCCGTGCAGTCCGGCGGCTCCGCGACGCTCACCGTCTCCACCGCCTCCTCCACCGCGGCCGGCACCTACACCATCACCGTCACCGGCACCGGATCGGCCACCCACACCAGCACCTTCTCGCTGGTCGTCGGCACCGACCCGGGCAACCCGGGCGGCACCTGGAAGGCCGGCACCACCTACCAGGCGGGCGACGTCGTGACCTACAACGGGATCAGCTACCGCTGCATCCAGGGCCACACCGCCCAGGTCGGCTGGGAGCCGCCGATCGTCCCCGCCCTGTGGCAGCAGCTGTGACCCGCGCGGTCCGCAGCTGACGCCACCACCGACGCTGCGCCGCGGTCCGTCGAGGGGGACGGACCGCGGCGCAGCCGCATGCCCGGGTGGCGGAAGCGCACGCCCGGGCGCCCCCGGCGGGCCGGCCCGGCCGGCCGCGGCCTGGCATAGAGTCGGCACGGACGCCCCGTCAGCACGTCGGAGGAGAACACCCGTGACCACGGACCCGCGCCCCGTCCCGGAGCTGGCACCCGAGGCCGTCGAGGAGTGGCGCGCCGAGGAGGCCGAACTCGTCGACCTGCTCGCCCGCGCCCGGCACCACGTCGGCGGCGTCGCCGCCTTCCGACTCGGACCGACACCGACCGTCCTGGTCACCGACCCGGCGGCCGTGCAGCACGTCCTCGGCCGCCACCCGGAGCGCTACGTCAAGCGCTCGCACCGCGCCCGGATGCTGGTCGGCGACGGCGTGCTCTCCGCCACCGGGGACGCCTGGAAGCGCCAACGACGGCTGCTGCAGTCCCAGTTCACCGGCACCGGGATACGCCGCTACGAGCGGCGGATCGCCGCCGCCGCCCGCCGCACGGCCGACCGCTGGGAGGGGTACCGCCGCAGCGGCGCGACCTTCGACCTCGCCGAGGAGATGCGCGGCTTCGCCCTGGACACCGTCTGGCGGGCCCTCACCGGGCTGCCGCTGGACGACCACACCGACCGCGAACTCCGCGCGGTGGAGCGGGTGGTGGCGGTGATGCCGACCCTGCCGAGCAACGCCGCCGACGCCCGCGACGCCGTCGCCGGGGAGCTCGCCCGGATCGACGCCGTCGCCCAGGCCGCCATCGACACCGCCCGCGCGGCCGTCGACACCGAGGAACCCGGCGTGCTGCGCGTCCTGCTCGACGCCGCCGACCGGCACCCCGAGTACACCGACCGGCTGATCCGCGACGAGCTGGTCACCCTGCTCGTCGCCGGCCACGAGACCACCGCCACCACCCTGACGTGGCTCTACCTCCTGCTCGACCGCAACCCCGCCGCCCACCGGGCCCACCGGGACGACCCGCAGGCCCTGGTCAGCGAGACCCTGCGGCTCTACCCCTCCGCCTGGCTGCTGCCGCGCCACGCGGTCGAGGACGACGTGCTCGCCGGGCACCGCATCGCCGCCGGCACCGACGTCCTGGTCTGCCCCTTCCTCACCCACCGCGACCCGGCCCTGTGGCCCGACCCGGAGCGCTTCGACCCGGCCCGCTTCACCGCGGCCGGCACCCGCCCCGGCCCGCTCGGCGCCTACCTCCCGTTCGGCCTCGGCGCCCGCGCCTGCCTGGGCACCCAGTTCGCCCTCCGCGAGACCACCGCCCTGCTGGAGCTGCTGCTCCCGCTCGGCCTGCCCACGTTCCAATCCATCCCCACCGGCGCCTCCTACAGCATCACCGTCCGCCCCGACGGCCCCACCCCCGCGGTGCTGCGGTAGCGCCCGGCGGCCCGCGCCCCGCCTCCGACGCCCGACACGCGCCCCCGACGGCGTGGCACCGCCCCTCGCCACGGGCCGCCCCCCGATACTCCGGGTGACCCGTACGAGAGGACACCGATGGAATTCCTGGTCGACATGGTGACCACCGTCCCCGAGGGCACCTCCGCGGAGGCGGTCGCCGACATCCGCACCCGCGAGGCCGAGCGGGCCCGCGAACTCGCCTCCCAGGGGAACCTGTTGCGGCTCTGGCGGCCCCCGCTGACCCCGGGCGAGTGGCGCACCTGGGGGCTGTTCTCCGCCCCGGACGCCGAACGGCTGGAGCAGCTCCTCGCCTCGATGCCGCTGCGGGTGTGGCGGCGGGACACCGTCACCCCGCTCACCCCGCACCCCAACGACCCCGGATCCGCAGGTGCCCGATGAACGACGAAGCCGTCCTGCACGAGGTCCTCGACCGCTGGAAGGGCGCCGTCGACGCCCACGATCCCGACCGGGCCGCCGCCTGCTTCACCGAGGACGCGATCTTCCAGGGCCTGCACCCCTACTCCGTCGGACGGGCGGGCGTCGCCGGGTACTACGCCTCCCAGCCGCTCGGCATGACCGCCGCCTACCGCGTCCAGGAGACCCGCCGCCTCGCCGACGACCTCCTCCTCGGCTACCTCGCCGTCGACTTCTCCTTCACCGACCGCCCCACCCTGACCGTCAACCTCGGCGTCCTGCTCCGGCGGACCGCCGACGGCTGGTCCATCGCCCACTACCAGGTCTCGCTGCTCCCCTGACCACCCGCCGTCACAGAACTCCCGACCGGCCCCCGTCACAATCCCCCGCCGTGATCCGTCGGACCTCCGGAAGCACCGACCGCCCCGAGAGGAACCGCCGTGGAAACCCGATCGATCACCACCGAGATCCCGCTCCGCCCCCGCATGACCCAGGACCCGGTCGAGCTCGTCCCCGAGCTCGCCGAGGTCTCGGCCGCGCTGTTCAAGGCCACCGGCAACCGCACCGTACCCCGCACCACCATCAGCCTCGTCCAGCTGCGGGCCGGCCAGCTCGCCGGAAGCACCTACCTGACCGTGCTGCACACCGGCTTCCTCCGCAAGGCCGGCGAGTCCGAGGAACGCATCACCTCGGTCTCCTCCTGGCAGGACTCGCCGTACTTCAGCGCCCCCGAGCGCGCCGCCCTCGCCCTCGTCGAGGCCGTCCTGCAGCCCAACCCCCACGGCGAGCGCGTCACCGACGCGCTCTACGCCGAGGTCGCCGCGCACTACGACGAGCGGGCGCTCACCACGCTGACCGCGGCCATCGGCCAGGTCAACTTCTTCACCGCCATCGCCCTGATCGCCAAGCCCGTCCCCGGCCGCTCCTTCACCGATCCCTGGGCCTGACGCCCGGGCGGGCCGGGGTGGGGCGGGGCCCGGTGGACCGTACCGGTCACCGTCCTCAGCCGTTCGGGGGACAGCTCGGCACCCGCCGTGCGCCGCCCGCCCCACCCGGGCATCCGTGACCCCGCCCGGCCCTGCGAACACCCGGAGGGCGGCAGCGAGGAGACACCATGGACGACGAGCAGGTCGTGCCCGCCCAGGACGCCGCATTCATCTCACTGAGGGAGTACGCCACACCCGAAGCCGCCCCCGCCCTGCACCGACTGCTCGCCGGGATCGACGCCTCCGACCACCCGCTGGCGCTCCCGCTGTCCTTCTCCGGAGTGAAGGTGCTCGGCGACGTCGTCACCGGCGACGCCACCGTCAACCTCTCCCTCGGAGAGGAGCCCACCGGATCGTTCTGGGTGCTGTTCTTCACCCCCCAGGACGACACCGGAATCCCCCTGCCCCCTCCCCACGGCGACCGCACCGGCGGCACCGCCATCCTCTTCCCCGGCGCCACCAGCGTCCTCTCCCCCGCCGCGCCGGCCGCCGACCGCCGCCGCGGCTACTGCGTCGAGGCCCCCCAGGTCATCACCTCACCGGCCGGCGTGCTCGTCGCCGGCCGGTGCGACCTCTTCGGCGACCACACCCTGCTGGGCGGGCTCGGCTTCCAGGTCACCCTGGGGCTGCTGCCGTAGTACGGCCCGGGCCCGGGTGCCGGTGGCGCACCCGGGCCCGGACCGCAAGGGGCCCGCCGCACCGCGGCCGACGCGCGGCGGGCCCCGGCCCTCAGTAGTCCACCAGGTCGAACACGGTGGCCGCCCGGAACGCCTCCTCCATCTCCGGACCGGGCCGCTCGAACCCCGCGAGGCCTACCGGCCCTCCCTCCTCCGCGGGCTCGGCGTCCCCGCCGAAGACGTCACCGGTCAGTTCCAGGATCGCCTGGTTGGCCGCCACGTGGTCGCGCAGCCGCCGCTCGTAGGCCGGGAACGCGGACAGGTGGTCGCCGTCCGCCGCGGACAGCTCCCCGGCCAGGACGTAGGCGGCCGTCAGCGCCACGCTGGTGCCCTGACCGGTCAACGGCGAGCAGCAGAAGCCCGCGTCACCGACCAGCGCCACCCGCTCCTTCCACCAGCGCTCCATCCGGACCTGGGCGACGACGTCGTAGTGGAAGGCCTCCGACTCCCACATCTCCCGGAGGAACCGCGGCACCTCCCAGCCCAGGTGGGCGCAGCGCTCGGCGACCAGCCGGCGCTGGTCGCCGCGGTCGCGGGGCAGCATCCGGTCGAGCGGCTCGTCGCTGCGGAAGCCGACGAAGACCCGCAGCTCGGTGTTCTCCCGGGCCGTCATCACCAGGCAGTTCCACCCGGTGTCGCCCCCGTTCTGGTGGAGCACCTCCCAACGGTCGAGGCCGAGGTGGTTGGGGACGCTCCAGCCCGCGATGAAGGTGTCGAGGGGGTGGAGGAAGTCGCCCTCCGGGCCGAAGACCAGACGGCGGGTGTTCGAGTGCAGGCCGTCGGCGCCCACCACCAGGTCGAAGGCCTCCTCGGCGCCGCCGCGGAACCGGACCTGCACGCCGTCCCGGTGCTGCACCAGGGTCTCGATCGAGTCGCCGAACCGGTACTCGACGCCCGGGCCGGTGGCGCCCGCGATCAGGCCCGCGAGCTCGTCGCGCAGGATCTCCACGTCGGGCCCGCCGACCGGGCCGCCGCTGGCCGTCCACTCCGTGGTGCGGCCCAGCTCGCGGCCCTCGCCGTCGACCAGGGACATCCCGCGCAGGCCGGTCCGGCGCGCCCGGACCTCCTCCAGCAGGCCCATCCGTTCGACGACCTCCAGCGCGTTGCCGCGGATGTCCACGGCCTGGCCGCCGCCGCGCAACGACGGCGCGCGCTCGACGACGGTGACGCGGAAGCCGTAGCGCTCCAGCCAGTAGGCCAGCGCGGTGCCGGCGATCCCGGCGCCGGAGACCAGGACCGAGGTCGTCCGGGCGCCGCGCGGCGGAGTGGTCCCGTCGGGCAGGGCGGTGACGTCAGGCGGGGTGGTTCCGTCGGGCGGGGTGGTGTTCGACATGCTGGGTCTCCCGTGGGTCGGTGCTGCATCCGTCGACCACCCTCGCCCTGCCCGCTCACAGCACACGAACAAACCGCTGACACCACCGGCAGCCCGCTGACAGCATCCTGACGTTACGTCATGTCGCGCCTGGCGCGGCACCGTCGAGCGCTCGGCCGGACCCCTCGATCGGCGCACCACCGCCCCGGGGACGTCCCTCCTTCGGCCGGGACGGCCGGGGGACGCGCTGCTCAGGCGCGTGGGACGGAATCCCGCCGTCCCGGGACGCAGCCGGTGGATGGCGATCTTTCCGACCCCTGCCACAGGCTGGGCGTCGCCGACGGGGCGTCACACCCGTCGGTGCAAGGCACCTTCACTGAACGGCACCTTCACTCGATCACGGGGAGCCACCACATGTTCAAGAAGACCGTCGCCTCACTAGCCGTCGCCGCGAGCCTCGCCCTCGGCGCGGGCGTCGCCCTCGCCCCCGCGGCCCAGGCGGCCCCGTCGGGCTGCAACTCCGGCGGCCTGTGCGTCTACTGGAACTCCAACTACGGCGGCGCGGTCCAGACCGTCTACCAGGACAACAACGACCTGAGCCAGTACAACAACTTCGCACACAGCTACGGGGGTTCGGCGTACAACAACGGCAACAGCTGCAGCGTCGTCGTCTACGCCCAGAAGAACGCCCAGGGCCAGGGCTGGATCCTCTACCGCGGCCAGGGCTGGACCTTCATCGGGGACAATCTGCCGAGCATCCTCTCCAACCGCTGGTGCACGGTCTGACCCGGTCGTGAACACCAGGATCGCTCTCGCCCTCGCGGCGTCGCTCCTGGGCCTCGGTGCCGCCGGATGCTCCTCGTCCGGCGGCACCACCACGCCCGGGGCCCAACCGCGTCCCTTCGACGGCGTCACCCACTACGACGAGCAGCAGCGCCTCGCCCTGCACGGCGCCGAGGAGAGCCTCGTCGCCTCCTGCATGCGCGGGCGCGGCTTCGACTACCGCCCCGCGGGCCTCACCACCGGGGACCACCGGGTCGACGCCAACCCGTACGGCCTCCTCACCGGCGCCCAGGCCGCCGCCGACGGCTTCGGCGTCATCAGCACGGCGCTGGACCTGAAGCCGGCCGCCGACCCCAACCAGGCGCACGCCGGGGAGGAGCCCTGGCAGGCCGCACTGCTGGGGACGGAGGCGCACCGGGTCACCGTCGACCTGCCCGACCGGCAGCAGTTCTTCTACAACGACGACTCCTGCCTCGCCTCGGCCCGCGACTCCCTCTACGGCCCGGACTACTTCCGCCTGTTCAACACCTTCCAGGTGCTCGGCGGCAAGGTCGTCGCCGGCGTCCGGGCCGACGGCCGGTTCACCGCCGCCGAGGCGCGCTGGCGCGACTGCATGAGCGCCGCCCACCGGCCGGCCACCCACCTGGGCGACCCGGTGGCCGCGATCGACCAGCAGGTCGAACAGGACGGCACCGACCCGGCGAAGACCCGCGAACTGATCGGCGGCGAACTCGCCCTCGCCGGGGCGAGTGCCCGCTGCCAGCAGCAGGCCGGCCTCGCGGACGCCGTCGCCCGGGCCCAGGCCGACGTCGAGCGGACCGTCCTCGGCGCGGACCAGTCGCTGCTCGACCAGCTGCGCACCCTGCGCGGGCGGGCCCTCGTCCGGGCGAGCCACCCGACGTCCTGACCCGCGAGCCCCCGCACCGGTCTGCCGCCCCCACGCGGCGGGCCGGTGCGGGGGCGTTCTCAGTGGCGGTGGTGGTTGTCGGGCTGGTCGGGGTCGCCGGGGTGTTCGAGGCCCTCGACGAGGGTGAGGCGGCGGGCGCGCTGGTGGTCGAGCCAGCGGACGAAGGCTGCGCGGCGGGCGGCGTCCCGCAGGGCGGGGGCGGGGTCGGGCGGCCGGGGAGGGGCGGAGGTGGCGAGCAGGGCGGCGGTCCACGGGCCCGCGGTGACCCACCGGCCCGCCGGGGCCGCGCGGAGGGCGTCGGCGAGGGCCAGCGGGAGGGTGTCGGGGTCGGCCTCGATCTCGCCGTCGGGGAGGGCGAGGCGCCAGGTCCGGGCGGGTGGGCGGGCGGTGAGTTCGCGGTAGCGGGCGACGTCCGCGGGCGCGGCCTCGACCTCGGCGGTCACGGCGTCGTGGACGGCGCGGACGGCCGCGCTGCCCTCGTAGGCGGCCGCCGTGATGGAGCCGAGCTCGACGGCGGCCCGCTGGTCGAGCCGGGCGGGGCCGGAGGCGTCGACCGGCAGCCCGCGCTCGGCGGCGACGGCCTCGCAGAGCGCCTCGGTCAGCAGCACCTGGGCGACCCACCGGGTGAGCTGCCGGTCCTCCGGGCTCCCCGGCTGCGGCAGGGCGGTGGCGCGCGGTCCGGCCCGCAGGGCGGCCAGCCGCCGGTCGAGCGCGGTGCGCGGCAGGGGGCGGCCGTCGAGCAGGCCGAGGGCCCGGTCGGCCGCTCGGCCGGTCATGCCCGCACCTCCAGGGCGACGGTCGGGGCGTACTGGCAGCGGCCGAACCACATCACCTTGGCCAGGGCCCAGGAGGAGCCGGGGGCGAGCGATTCGGGGGCGGAGATCGTGTAGTCCACGGTGACGGAGGAGCCGGCCGGGACGGTGAAGCCGCGCACCGGCTCGGCGATCGCCTCCCACGTGCCCCACGGCGAGACGAGCTGGAGCTCGCCGCGGATCTCTCCGCACGTCCGGTTGGTGAGTGTGACGCCGAGCGTGGCGCGGCCGCCGGGGGCGACCCGTACCGTCCGGTTCGGGGCGTCGACGTCCAGGCCGGTGTCCCGGCCGGTGAGGGCCTTGGTGCCCTGGGCGGCCGTCCAGTCCTCGGGTGATTCCCCGGCCGCGGGGAGCAGGGCGGGGAGCTCGCCGACGGCGATCGTCACCACGTCCTCGATCTGCTGCCCGTCGTGGTCGATCCGGACGGCCGCGAAGTGCAGTCCGGGCCGGGCGCCGGCCGGCGGGGTCAGGGTGACCGGGAAGCGCAGGTGCCCTCCGGGCTCCAGCCGGTAGGGGCGGCTGCCGGGGGCGGCGGTCCAGCCCTCGGGCGGCAGCACCACGGCCGTGCCCTCGACGGCGGTGTCGCGCAGCTGCGAGGCGAGGGCGACGGAGAGGGTGACGGGCTCCCCGGCCGTCCGCAGCAGGCCGGGCGAGGCGCCGACGGAGACGGGCAGGTAGCCGAGGGGTGCGGGGCCGCGGTTGTGCAGCCAGTAGCGGGCGTGCACGGGCTGGGCGGCTTCGGCGGCCGGGCCGAGCAGCGGGCCGTCCGGCGGCGCCGCGACGCCGGGGGTGGCCAGCAGGGTGGCGATCCGGGAGCCGGTGAGGTGCACGGTCCCGGTGGCTGCGCCGGATTCGCCGGTGGCCCGTTCGAGCAGGTCGGCGTGGTGCAGCGGGCCGAGGCCGAGCGCGCCGGTGAGCCGTGCGGTCCGGCCGAGGCCGGTCGATTCGAGCAGCCGGAGGGCGAGTTCGGGCCCGGTGGGTGCGGCCGAGCCGTGGGCGACCGGGTTCCCGGCGGGTTTGAGGGTGCCGAGCAGGACCTCCCGCTGCGGCTCGACCCGCAGCCAGGACAGCGTGGCGGGGAGCGGGCCGTCGTGGGCGGGGGCGAGCCGGGCGTGCAGGGGGTGGTTGAACTCCTGGCCCTGGGCGGGCAGCGCCTGGTCCCTCCAGTCGCCCGCGCCGCCGACCAGTGCGTAGTGGAACTCGTGCGTCCAGTGCTGGAGTTGGAAGGAGGCGCCGTCGGGCAGGGTGCGCCGGGGCGGGTCGATCCAGACGCCGGAGGGCCAGCCGGTGCAGGAGCGCATCAGGGAGAGGTGGAGGGCTCCGGTGGGGTCGACGGCGAATCCGGGGAGTCCGAAGCTCAGCAGGGCGACGGTGTGGTCGACGAGGCGGTCCGCGACCGGGACGGGGCAGACGGCGGTGATCCGGGCGTCGGCGAGGTCGGCGACGAGGGTGTCCGGGTCGGCGACCACGAGGGCGGGCAGCGCCCGCAGGTCGCGCAGGTCGGCGTCGGGCCGCCAGACGTCGGCGAGCGGGGTGAGGGCGGGGATCCAGACGGCACCGTGGGCCTTGAGCACCGTCGCGTACTCCTCGCCGGCGCGTTCGATCAGCTCCCGGGCCGCGGCGTTGCGCTCCGGACCGCCGAGGACGATCCGGACGTCGGGCAGGTTGGAGTCGACCTCGAGCCAGCCGTAGCGCGCCCAGTCGGCGCCGGAGGTGGTGGCGGTGACGCCGGCCCGGGCGAGGGCGACGACCAGGGGCCGGGCGTCGGCGGCGTCGTCCAGGGCGGGGACGACGACCTCGGCCACGCCGAGGGCCCGGGTGCCGGTCGGGGTGCCCGCCGGGTCGGTCAGTTCGGCCCGTGCGGTGGCGCCGAGCCCGAACCAGGTGTTCGCCGGGTTGTCGAGGGTCCAGGGCGCCTCCGCCGAATCGACGTCCGGCAGGGCGAAGCCGCGGCCGATGACCGCACCGGCGACCTCGCTGACCGGGAGCGCGCCGGGCAGGTCGACGGGGAAGCGCAGCCGCAGCAGGCGGTCGGCTCCGGAGTGGTCGACGACCCGGGTGCGGCAGTCGACCCGGTCGAGGCCGTGCCAGAGCGTCACGGTCTGCTCGTAGCGGATCCCGTCGACCGACCCAGCGATCAGCAGCCGTTCGCCGAGCGGGCCGGTCTCCCGGCGGACCGTCGCCGCGGCGTCGCCGGAGCCGAGCACCGGGCCGCTGGGCACCAGGTGCCAGGGGCCCTCGCCGAAGTCGGGGTGCTGCGGGTACTCCTGGTACACGCGCAGCTCGTTGCCGATCCGGCCGTCCCGGATCAGCTCGCGGTCGTGGGCGAGGTCCTGGACGGAGCTGAGCCCGCCGCCCCGGGCGGGTTCGGCGGTGACCCGGTACCGGCCGTTGGCGATGGTGCTGCCGGGGGCGGCCGTCCAGGCCGGGGGCGGCGTGCCGTCCACCAGCCGCCAGGTGCGCCAGCCGAGGGCGGGGACGTCGGTGGCGAGGAAGTGCAGGGTGCCGTGGTCGACGGCGCTGGGCACGGGTTCGCCGCGGTCGTCGAGCACCCGGACCGACCGCCCGTCCGGGGGCAGCGGGACGGCCACCAGGTCGGTGCGGTCGAAGGAGAGGGTGTTGGTCACCACGACGGCCCGGCCGGCTCCGGTGGTGCGGATCCGCGAGGCGAGCGCGTCCAGGGCCGTGTCGCGCACGGCGGTGGCGAGGTCGTGCGCCTCGCGCCAGCCGCCGAGCAGGTCGAGGTAGACCTGGTCGGACTCGGAGCCGGTGATGGCGTCGTGGTGGGCGCCGTAGGCGAGGTGGCGCCAGACCTTGTCGAGCGCGGCGGACGGGTAGCGGCCGAGCCCGTGGACGGCGGCGAGGGTGGCGAGCTTCTCGGCGTCGACCGCCGCGACCTCACCGGCCCGCTGGGCCTGTTTGGTGTCGATGTACGAGACGTCCTTGCCGGTGTAGACCGGGTTCATGTCGCGGGTCTGCGGGCTGGGCCGGCGGCCGGTGGCGGCGAGTTCGGCCCGGACGGCGTCGAGGAAGTCGCGGGGGACGGCGCAGACGAAGCGCGGCCAGAGGTACTTGGCGGCCCAGGAGCGGTGGATCGCGGTGACCCACTTGTTGGGCGGGGTGTAGTCGGTGCCGACGGGCAGCAGCAGGTTCTTCGTCGCCCCGACGGGCTTGAGCTTGCGGTACAGCTCGTAGACGGCCTGTTCGGCGGTGGCGAGGTCGGGTGCGGAGTCCATCCACCAGCCGGCCGAGTAGTGGTGCGGCATGTAGTGGGTGAGCACGCCCTCCCCGGAGGGCGCGATCCACTCGAACTCGCTCGGGAACTGCATCACCCGGGCGTCGTCCTTGGCCTCGCGGAAGTTCTTCTGGATCGGTCCCCACTGGTGGAAGGGGCCGCGGGCCCAGGCGCTGCCGGTGAGGCCGGCCGCGGCGAGGTGGCCGGGGAACTGCGGGTCGTGCCCGAACACGTCGAGCTGCCAGGCGGTTCGCGGGTCGCCGCCGAGCACGTCGCGCTGGTAGCCGATGCCGTGGACGATGTTGCGGATGGTGGTCTCGGCGCCGGTCAGGTTGGTGTTGGGCTCGTTGTAGGTGCCGCCGACGAGTTCCACCTGGCCGCGTTCCAGCAGCCGCCGCAGGGTCTCGCGGCGCTCCGGGTGCTGGTCGAAGTACGGTTTCAGGTAGTCGACTTCGGCGAGGACGAACTTGTAGACCGGGTCCCGCAGGGCGAGGTCGAGGTGGGCGTCGACGAGGGCGAAGCCGTTGCGCTCCCAGAGCGGCCGGGTGGTGGCGTCGGCGGAGAGCAGCTCCCAGGGGGAGGTGTAGGCGGCCTGGGTGTTCCACCAGACCGGGTCGTAGTGGAAGTGCGAGACCAGGAACATCGTCCAGCCGGGCTCGGCGACCTCGACGACGCCCTGCGCGGACGCCTCCTCGGCGGCGACCCGCCCGGACGCGTCCCCGGCGCCCCGCGCGGCCGGGTGCCCGGCCGTCACGGTGACGGCACGGTGCTCGCCGGGGCGGGCACCGGTGATCTCCAGGGGGACGTCGACCGTCCCCGTGCCGGTCGCCGCGCCGCGCACGCCCGGGCCGCCGACGGTGATCCGGGCGGGCTCCGGGCCTTCGAGCGTGACCCGCAGCACTTGGCGCGGGGCGTCCTCCGGCCCGACGAACAGGTCCGTACTCTCGACGGCGGTGATGGTGACCGGCACGGGGTGGTCCTTTCCGACGGAGGGGCTGGGGGCTGTCCGGTGGACTCCCTAGACTCCCCAGGCCTCGAACTCGTAGATGCGGGCGGCCGGGTCGGTGGTCTGGGTGGGTTTGGTGACGACCAGCCGGACGTAGCGGGCGGTGGTGGCCACGGGGTGGGTGGTGGTGGCGGCGGTGTTGCCGGTGACGGTGGCGACGGTCGTCCAGGGGTCGGTGCTGGTCGAGCGGACCTGGATCGAGAAGTCGCGCGTGTTGTAGGACGCGCTCTCGCCGCCCGCCGACGCGTGCTTGACCACGAAACTGGACAGCTGCTTCGCCGAGCCGAGGTCCACCTCCAACCACTTTCCGCTGGTCAGTGTGCACCACTTGTCGCCGTTGCCGCCGTTGACACTGCCGTTGACGGCCTTGGCCGGGCCCTCCGCGGCGTTGCACTGGCCGGAGGCGGTGGCGGGGCGGTTCAGCGCGAGGTTGCTGCCGGTGGAGGGGGTGCCGTTCCAGCCGACCGTGGTGGAGGCGGCCGTGGAGCGGCCGTAGGTGGTGGAGACGGCCTCGACGTCCAGCGTGGTGGTGTCCTCGGTGCCGGCCCGGTCGAGCCTGCCGACGAAGTAGGCGTCGTTGGGCGTCGCGCCGAGGAAGGTCCGACTGCCGTCGGCGTTGCGGCGGTACACCTCGTAGTGGTGGACGTCGCCGCCCGGGGCGGCCGTCCAGGAGAGCCGCAGGGACTGGCTGCTGCCGGCGGTCACGTCGCTCGCGCCGAGGACGGTCAGGCCGGTGGGTGCGGCGGGGGCGGTGGCGGCGCCGTCGTGCACGGCGAGCTGGCCGATCCGCACGTCGTACGCCGGGTCGGCGCCCTCGGCCCGGAGCCCGATCTGGGCGATCGTGCGGCCGGCGTACGGGGAGAGGTCGAGGCTGTGCTTCTCCCATCCCGTACCGGAGTTCGCGCCGAGGTCGAGGGTGGTGAAGGTGCTCGGCGCGTCGGTGAAGGAGACCGCGGCCTTGAGCTTGGTCGGCCCGGCGGCCGGGGTCCTGACCACCACGTCCAGCCGGGTGTCCGCCGCGACGGGCAGCCGGGTCTCGTACAGCCGTACGGTGTTGGCGGCGTCCAGGGTGCCGGTGAGGCGCAGCGAGGAGCCGCCCTGGTAGGCGTCGGTGAAGTCGACGGAGGGGGTGAGCCGGCTGCCGGCCGAGTCGACCGTCCAGCGGTAGGTGGGCGGGACGTCCTGGAGGGACAGGTTGTTCCAGCCGCCGGTGGCCACCCGGGTGCCGGCCGCGTTGTAGAAGTCGCCCTGCCCGGTGTTGAAGTTGGTGACGAAGGGCTTGCTCGTGACGGGCGAGGACTCGGCGACGTAGCCGGCCAGGCCGGGCCAGGCCGCGGCGGGGTCGGCGCGGGACGGGTCGCCGTTCGGGCCGACCCAGTAGCGGGCGTCCTTGGCGTAGAAGTCGGCGCGGTCGGTGGCGGACTTCCAGGTCCACTCGGGCCGGTAGAGGCCGAGCGAGGTGGTGTGCGGCTGCCCGGCGGGGAAGAGGGTGTTCCAGTCGACGCCGGTGTTGTAGCCGTTGGCCTCGGTGTCGATGCCGGAGTAGAGGTCGTACTCGCTGCGGCCGAGTTGCCGGGCCAGCGCGCGCGAGGAGTCCAGGCCGGACCGGCTCCAGTCGAAGTTCAGGAACATCGAGTCCGCGGTGCGTTTCGAACCGTCCTGGAGGAAGGGCGAGTTGGCGGAGGTGAGGGCGTTCTGCCAGTTGACCGCGCCGGAGGTGGTCATGGCGTCGTACCACATGAACTCGGTGCCGCTCCGGGCCTTGGTGTACTGCATGAGGTTGCGCACTTCGGTGGCGAGTGAGGAGTCGCCGCCGCCGGTCTCCTGGTTGATGAACCAGCCGTCGAAGCCGTAGTACTGGGCGGCCTGGGCGAGCTTGTCGGCGACGGGGTAGCGGCTGCCGGACTTCTGGACGAAGTCGCGCACCCACTGGGTCTGGCCGCCGTAGGCGGCGGGCGGGAAGAACACGGTGCCGTAGACCTTGACGCCGTTGCGGTGGGCGGCGTCGATGACGGTCGGGTTGGGGGCGAGGATCAGGCCCTCGCCGGCCGAGCCGCCCCAGAACACCAGTTTGTCGACGTACTGCCAGTAGCCGAAGGCGTAGTAGTTGGGGTCGGCGGAGCCCTGCGAGGGGTTGTTGGAGGTGGGGCCGAAGGAGACCAGCGAGGCGATCCTGCCCTCGCCGGCCCGGGCGTTGGGGTTGGCCCTGAGCGCCGGGTCGCTGGTGCGCGGCTGGAGCGGGACGCGGGAGCGGTTGAACCGGGCGTCCGGGTCGGTGGCCGGGTCCCAGGTGAGGATGGTGTCGGGGTACCAGTACGAGGCGTAGGGCTGGTTGCCCGCGGCGGCGGCGGCCGCCGGCCCGGGCGCGGCGACCGCTGCCGGGTCGGCCCGGGCCGCGGGGGTGGCGGTCAGGGCGGCCGTCGCGAGGGCGGCGCTGAGCAGCAGGGGGAGGCGTCGTGACATGCGGTGGCTCCGATCGGGCGGAGGGGGTGGGGGCGGGCCCGCCGTGGTGTGCGGGGCCCGGCTGCATGTGGGCGTGCCGGTGCTGGGAGCTGGTCGGTGCCGGTCCGGGCGGCACCGGGGCGCGTGGCGCCGGAGTACGGGGCACCGGAGTGCGTGGCGCCGACGGGCGTGGTGCCGGAGTACGGGGCGCCGTTGCGCGCGTGGTGCGGGAGGTACCGGGGTGGCGGCACGGGTGGGGGTCCTCGCCGCTGCGGTGGTTCCCCGGGCGTACGGGGCGCAGCGGGAGCCGGACGGAGTGCGGCGGAGCGCGCCGAGCGGCTCCCGCTCGGCGCTGCGAGGCTAAACCGGTTCAGAACCGCTGTCAACGACTCGCGCAGGAACCACCCCGGGGAGCGAACCGGCCCCGGAACGGGCCGCCGCCCCGGCGGCCGGCCCGGCCGTGGAGGGGGTCGCCGGAGCGGCGGGGGCACCGCCGGGGGCGCCCGGCGGCGAGGTGGACTCCCGGACGGTCAGCCGCGGCGTGGGCATCTGCAGGTCCCGGCCCGGCCCGGCCCCGTCGAGGGCCTCCAGCAGGCTGCGAGCCACCTGCTCGCCGAGCGCGAAGGTGTCCCGGCTGAGCGCGGTCAGCGGCGGGTGGACGATCCGGGCGAGCACCGAGTCGTCGAAGGACACGATGGACAGCTCGCCGGGCACCGCGACGCCCATCTCCCCCGCCACGCCGAGCCCGGCGACGGCCATCACGTCGCTGTCGTAGACGATCGCGGTGGGCCGCCGGGCGCGGGAGAGCAGCGTGCGGGTGGCGGCCGCACCCTCGGCGTCGCTGAAGTCGGTGGGCACCGAGACGGCTTCCTCCAGGCCGAGCCGGCGGGAGGCGTCGCGCAGCGCGCGGATCCGGCGCTGGGTGTGCTGGAAGTGCGGCAGCCCGGCCAGGTGGGCGATCCGGCGGTGCCCGACGGCGGCCAGGTAGTCGACGATCGAGAGCATCGCCTCCCGGTCGTCGGCCCAGATCCGGAGCTGGTTGCCGCCCTTGCCGGGGCCGCCGAGGACGACGGCGGGCAGCCCCAGTTCGTCCAGCACGGGCAGTCGCGGGTCCCTGACCTGCAGGTCGACCACGATGAAGCCGTCGACCCGGTGCTCGGAGGCCCAGCGGCGGTAGACCCCGATCTCGGCGGCGGTGTCCTCGACCACCATCAGGTGCAGCGCGACCGAGCTGGCCGAGAGCACCGCCTGGAGTCCGGAGAGCAGCTGGCTGAAGAACGGCTCGACGCCGATGGTGCGGGCCGGGCGGGCGATCACCAGGCCGACGGCGTCGGACCGGGCGCCACCGAGGGCCCGGGCGGCGCTGTGCGGGCGCCAGTTCATCTCCTCCGCGACCCGCAGGATCCGGGCCCTGGTCGCCTCGCTGACGCCCGGGCGGCCGTTGAGCGCGAAGGACACCGCGCCCTTGGAGACACCGGCCTGGCGGGCGATGTCGGCGATCGTCGGTCTGCCCAAGGGACCCGACTCCTCTCTTGACATCCAAGTTTAGGCGGGAGCATAGTCCCTGCCATAGCTAGACCGGTTTAGTTGGTTGGACAGTACGTGAGTCAGGTGCCGGAATCCGGCACGACCCCCGAGCTCGGCACGATCCCCCACCCACCCCCCAGGACCGGGAGACCCTCATGCGAAGAATCTGGGCGGCACTGACGACGACGGCCCTCACCGCGGCGGCGCTCACCGGCTGCGGACTCGGCTCCGGCGACACCAAGAACGGCGACAGCGTGGCGAGTGCGGCCGCCACCGGCGAGGTCAAGGGCAAGGTCTCGCTGCAGACCTGGGCGCTCAAGCCGAAGTTCACCGACTACGTGCAGGGCGTGATCGACGGCTTCAAGAAGAAGTACCCCGGCGTCGAGGTCGAGTGGCTCGACCAGCCCGGGGAGGGCTACTCGGACAAGGTGCTCAGCCAGGCCGCCGCCGGCACCCTGCCCGACGTGGTCAACCTCCCGCCGGACTTCGCCCTCCCGCTGAGCAGGAAGGACCTCCTGCTGGACGTCGCCAAGGCCGACCCGAAGCTCGCCGACGAGTACGTCGCCGGCGGCGTGGACGCCTACCGCTTCGCCGGCCGGCAGGGCGTCTTCGGCTACCCCTGGTACCTCAACACCGATGTGAACTACTGGAGTTCCGAACTCCTCACGAAGAACGGACTGGACCCGAAGAAGCCCCCGACCAGCCTGGACGAGCTCATCGCCCAGGCCCGGGTGATGAAGGAGAAGTCCGGCGGCCAGACCTACCTGATGAGCCGCAAGCCGGGCCTCGGGGACCTCTACAACGCCGGCGTGAAGATCATGTCCGACGACGGCACGGCCTTCACCTTCAACACCCCCGAGGCCGCCGCGCTGCTCGACAAGTACCGGGACGCCTTCAAGGAGGGCCTGCTGCCCAAGGACGTCCTGACCAACACCTACGCCGGGAACACCAAGCTGTTCAACGCGGGCACCGTGGCCTGGACGACCGCGGGCGCCAACTACATCACCAGCCTCGCCACCGACAACCCGACCCTCGCCCCGAAGGTCGTCTCCTCACCCGCGTTCGCCACCCCGCCGCTGTACGTCCAGGGCCTGTCCATCCCCAAGAACACCAGGAACCCGGCCGCCGCGGTCGCCCTCGCCCGCTGGGTCACCAACGCCGAGAACCAGGCCGCCTTCGCCCACCTGACCAGCATCTTCCCGTCCACCAAGGCCTCCGCGAACGACCCGTTCTTCAGCAAGGGCGACGGCACCAACGCGGGCGACGCCAAGGTGGTCGCCTTCACCTCGCTGGCCAAAGCCAAGCTGATCCAGCCCGTCCAGGTCGACGACGCGATGAGCACCGTCATCAACCAGCAGATCGCCCTCGCCATCAGCGGCGACGCGAGCTCCAAGCAGGCGCTGGACACCGCCGTGGAGCAGTGCGACAAGCTGCTCAAGGGCTGACCCCGGCACGCTCCGTCCGACCACCGGCGACGCGGCGGGCCCCCACCCGCCGCTCCCGGGCACGACCCGCACCACCCCAGGCCCCAGGAAGGCAGGCGCATGACCCACCGGCGTTGGTTCACCCCCTGGCTGCTCGCCGGGCCCGCGATCGTCTGGCTGGCCGTCTTCAACCTCTGGCCGGCCGTCAACACGGTGATCCTGTCCTTCACCAACGCCAAGCCCCTGGGCGGCGGCCGCTTCACCGGCCTGGAGAACTACGGCCGCCTGCTGGACGACGCGCAGCTCGCCGACGCGCTGCTCAACAGCATCGTCTTCATGCTGGTCTGCCTGCCCCTGCTGACCGTCCTGCCGCTGCTGCTCGCCCTGCTCGTCCAGCGGAGGATCCCCGGCATCACCTTCTTCCGCACCGCCTTCTACACCCCGGTGATCGCCTCGGCCGTCGTGGTGGCGCTGATCTGGGGCTGGGTCCTGGACGACCGGGGCCTGGTCAACGGACTGCTCCGGCAGACCGGGCTGGCCGACTCCCCGGTCTCCTTCCTCACCGACCGCTGGCTGCTGCTGTTCAGCGCGATCGCCCTGACCGTCTGGAAGGGCCTCGGCTACTACATGGTCATCTACCTGTCCGCCCTCGCCAACGTCCCGCGCGAGCTGCACGAGGCGTCGGCCGTGGACGGCGCCGGGCCGGTCCGCCGGTTCTGGCACGTCACCCTGCCCGGGGTCCGGCCGACCATGGTCCTGGTCTCCGCGCTGATCTCGGTGAGCTCGCTGCGCGTCTTCTCCGAGCTGTACGTGCTCTCCAACGGCCAGGGCGGCCCCGGCGGGCGGGACATGTCGGTGGTGATGCTCATCCAGATGTACAGCCGCGGCTTCAACGGCCACCTCGGCTACGCCTCGGCGCTCAGCCTGCTGCTGTTCGTCGTCACGCTCGGCCCGATGCTGTTCCTGATGCGCCTGAACCGGAAGGCGGCCTGATCCCGTGACCACCGTCCGCCCGAACACCGCGGGGGCCCCCGGAGCGGCCCCGGCCCCCGCGGAGCCGGCCGCCGCCGGGACCGCCGGGTCCCGCGGGGGCTCCCACACCTCCCGCGCCCCCCGCACCTCCCGGGGCTCCCGGGGCTTCAACACCGCCTCCCCCGCCCAGACCGCCGTGCGCTACCTGCTCCTGCTGCTCGTCCTGCTGCTGGTCGTCGGCCCCTTCCTGTGGCAGCTCTCCACCTCGCTCAAGGGCCCCGCCGAGGACGTCTTCACCCGCACCCCCGTCTTCGTGCCCGAGCAGCCCACCCTCGGCAACTACGGCAAGGTCGCCGAGACCATCCCGGTGTGGACGTACGCGCTGAACTCGGTGATCGTCGCCGCGGTCTGCATCACCGGCAACGTGGTCGGCTGCACCCTGGGCGGCTACGCGCTCGCCCGGCTGCGCTTCCGCGGCGCCAGGCTCGTCCTCGGGCTCTTCCTCGCCACACTCGTCCTGCCCGGCGAGGTCACCATCGTCTCCCAGTACGTGCTGGTGCGCGGTCTCGGCCTGGCCGACACCCTGGCCGGCGTCGCCCTGCCGGGCTCGATCGCCATGCTCAACGTGCTGCTGATGCGCACCGCCTTCGCCGCCGTGCCGGTCGAGCTCGACCAGGCCGCGCTGGTGGACGGCGCCACCGTCTGGCAGCGGCTGTGGCACATCGGCCTGCCGAACGTGCGCGGCATGATCAGCGTGATCGTGATCTTCACCTTCATCGGCGCCTGGGACGACTTCCTCTGGCCGCTGATCGTGCTCAACGACCCGCAGAAGTACACCCTCACCGTCGGGCTCCAGTACCTCAACGGCACCTTCTCCGCCAACCCCCGGCTGATCGCGGCCGGCACGATGATCGCCTTCCTGCCGATCGTCGTGGTGTTCGGCGTCTGCCAGCGCTTCTTCTTCAAGGGCGTCGAGGAGGGAGCCGTCAAGGGGTAGGTCCACTCCGGACCGGCCCCGGCGCCACCGTCCGCACGCCCCCCCACCACGTCGAGGAAGCCATCCGATGACCACCGCTCCCCGCTTCGGCGTCAACTACACCCCCAGCGTCGGCTGGTTCCACCACTGGCTCGACTTCGACCTCGACGCCGTGCGCGCCGACTTCGACTCCATCGCCGCCCTCGGCCTGGACCACGTCCGGGTCTTCCCGCTCTGGCCGCTGTTCCAGCCCAACCGCAGCCTGATCCGCCCGCGCGCCGTCGACCAGCTGGCGGACCTGGTGGTCGCGGCCGGTGAACGCGGGCTGGACGTCGCGGTGGACGGCCTGCAGGGCCACCTGTCGAGCTTCGACTTCCTGCCCTCGTGGACGCAGACCTGGCACCGGCGCAACCTCTTCACCGACCCCGAGGTCGTCGAGGGCCAGGCCGCCTACCTGCACACCCTCGCCGGAGCGCTGCGCGGGCGGCCCAACTTCCTCGGCATGACGCTCGGCAACGAGATCAACCAGTTCTCCGGCGGGCCGCACCCCGACCCCGACCGGGCCACCCCCGCCGAGGTCGAGGCCTGGCTGCGCCGGATGCTCGACGCCTGCGAGTCGGCCGCCCCCGGCCGGCTGCACCTGCACGCCTCCTACGACGCCGCCTGGTACCTGGACGAGCACCCGTTCACCCCCTGGCACTCGGCCCGGCTCGGCGCCGCCACCGCCGTGCACTCCTGGGTGTTCAACGGCACCGCCCAGCGCTACGGCGCCCACTCCACCGCCACCGCGCAGCACGCCGCGTACCTGGTCGAGCTCTCCAAGGCCTGGGCGGACGACCCGGCCCGCCCGGTCTGGCTGCAGGAGGTCGGCGCGCCGGCCCCGCACATCACGCCGGAGGACGCCGCCCGGTTCACCGGCGCCACCGTCGAGGCCGTGCTGGACTGCCCGGACCTCTGGGGCGTCACCTGGTGGTGCTCCCACGATGTCGACCGGTCCCTCGCCGACTTCCCCGAACTCGAGTACAGCCTGGGCCTGCTGACCACCGGGCGGAAGGTCAAGCCGGCCGGCGCCCGGCTCGCCGAGGCCGCCGCCGAGGCCCGCCGCTCCTGGCGGCCGCCCCGGCCGCGCAGCACCGCCCTGGTGGTCGCCACCGGCGACGAGGTGACCTCCCCGAAGCGCTCGGTCTGCGGCCCCGGCGGCCCGGTGTACGAGGCGTTCATGCGCCTCGCCGAGGACGGCGCCCGCCCGACCACCGTCCTCGCCGAACGCGCCGAGGACCGCGCCCACCTCGCGGCGCGCGGAATCACCGAGGTGGTCCACCCCGACGACGTACCTTGCCCGTAGGGGGTGTCTTGTGGATCACTGCCGGGGCCGCGACGCCAGGGCACGCACCTCGCCGCGTTGTCGTCGGTCGCCGATGCTCCGCATGGACTCCCTCCTCCGCCTTGCGATGCACGCACCCTGACGCCGCAACCTAACCGACAAGATCCACAAGACACCCCCTAGTCCGACCCCCTCAGTCACCCAACGGAGCCCGCTGACATGCACGATGACCGCACCCTGGTGGAATCCCGTCTCAAGCGCGTCCTGGACGAGCGCATCCGCCCCGCCGTGTACCCCGAATCCGTCCCGCTGGAGGTCGGCATCTGGACGGCCCCCGGCGAGCCCGTCCCGGTCGCCGAGGGCCTGGCCGCTCCGCGCGCCCCGATCGCCGTCGGTGACGCGTGGGGCGCCCCCTGGGGCACCAGCTGGATCACCGTGACCGGCACGGTGCCGGCGGCCTGGGCCGGGCGGACGGTCGAGGCGCTGATCGACCTCGGCTTCGACGCCAACATGCCCGGCTTCCAGTGCGAGGGTCTGGTCTACCGCCCGGACGGCACCCCGGTGAAGGGCCTCAACCCGCAGAACCAGTGGGTGCGGATCGCCGCCCCCGCGGCCGGCGGCGAGCAGGTGCTGCTGCACGTCGAGGCGGCCTCCAACCCCGTCATCCTGGACTACCACCCCTTCCTCCCCACCGAGTTGGGCGACCGGGAGACGGCCGGCGACCAGCCGCAGTACAAGCTGGCCCGGATGGACCTCGCCGTCTTCGACGAGACGGTCTGGCAGCTGGTGATGGACCTGGAGGTGCTCGGCGAGCTGATGGCCGAGCTGCCGGTGGAGGGCGCCCGCCGCTGGGAGCTGCTGCGCGCGATCGAGCGGGCGCTGGACGCCGTCGACCTTCAGGACGTCAACGGCACTGCGGACGCCGCGCGTTCGGAGCTCGCCGGGGTGCTGGCCGCGCCCGCCGCGCCGTCCGCGCACCGGATCGGCGCGATCGGCCACGCGCACATCGACTCGGCCTGGCTGTGGCCGCTGCGCGAGACCGTGCGCAAGGTCGCCCGCACCACCGCGAACATGACCGCGCTGCTGGAGGACGAGCCGGACTTCCTCTACACGATGTCCCAGGCGCAGCAGTACGCCTGGATCAAGGAGCACCGCCCCGAGGTGTACGCCAGGGTCCGGAAGGCCGTCGCCGAGGGCCGGTTCGTCCCGGCGGGCGGCATGTGGGTCGAGTCCGACACCAACATGCCGAGCTCGGAGGCGATGGCCCGGCAGTTCGTGCACGGCAAGCGGTTCTTCCTGGACGAGTTCGGGGTGGAGAACCAGGAGGCCTGGCTTCCGGACACCTTCGGGTTCACCGGCGGCCTGCCGCAGATCATCCGCAACGCGGGCTCGAAGTGGCTGCTGACGCAGAAGATCTCGTGGAGCCAGGTGAACCGGTTCCCGCACCACACCTTCCTCTGGGAGGGCATCGACGGGACCAGGATCTTCACCCACTTCCCGCCCGTGGACACCTACAACTGCTCCATGAAGGGCAGCGAGATCGCCCACGCGGCACGGAACTTCAAGGACAAGGGGGTGGCCCGGCACTCCCTCGGCCCGACCGGCTGGGGCGACGGCGGCGGCGGCACCACCCGCGAGATGGTCGCCAAGGCGGCCCGGCTGAAGGACCTGGAGGGCTCGGCCACCGTCCGCTGGCAGAAGCCCGCCGAGTTCTTCGCCGAGGCCGAGGCCGAGTACCCGGACCCGCCGGTCTGGGTCGGCGAGCTCTACCTGGAGCTGCACCGGGCCACCCTGACCAGCCAGGCCAAGACCAAGCAGGGCAACCGGCGCAGCGAGAACCTGCTGCGCGAGGCCGAACTCTGGTGCGCCACCGCCACCTTGCGCACCGGCGCGGAGTACCCCTACGAGCAACTCGACCGGATCTGGAAGACGGTGTTGCTGCACCAGTTCCACGACATCCTGCCCGGTTCCTCCATCGCCTGGGTGCACCGCGAGGCCGTGGCGACCTACGCGGCGCTGGCCGAGGAGCTGGGGGAGCTGATCACGTCGGCGCAGCGGGCCCTCGCCGGGGATCACCGGGGCGAGCACGAGCTGGTGTTCAACGCGGCGCCGCACCAGCGTTCCACGGTCCCGGCCGGGGGCGCCGCCGTGGTGGCCCCGCCGGCGGAGGGCTGCACGCTGGCCGAGCGCCCCGAGGGCGGCTACTTGCTGCGCAACGGCCTGCTGGAGGTCGTGGTCGACGCGGAGGGCCTGGTGTCCTCGGTGGTCGAGGTCGCGAGCGGACGGGAGAGCGTCGCCCCGGGCACCCGCGCCAACCTGCTGCAGCTGCACCCCGACTTCCCCAACATGTGGGACGCCTGGGACGTCGACCGGTTCTACCGCAACACCGTCACCGACCTGACCGGCGTGGACTCGCTGACCGTCTTCGCGGAGACGGCGGAGACGGTCTCCGTCCGGGTCGTGCGCTCCTTCGGCTCGTCCACCGCCGTCCAGACGCTCACCCTGCGGGCGGGCGAGCAGCGCCTGGACATCGAGACCCTGGTGGACTGGCACGAGACCGAGAAGTTCCTCAAGGCCGCCTTCCCGCTGGACGTCCACACCGAGCGGTACGCCGCCGAGACCCAGTTCGGCCACCTCTACCGGCCCACCCACACCAACACCAGTTGGGACGCCGCCAAGTTCGAGGCCTGCAACCACCGCTTCGTCCACCTCGACGAGCCCGGCTGGGGCGTCGCCCTGGTCACCGCCTCCACCTACGGCCACGACGTCACCCGCACCGTGCGCGAGACCGACGGCGGCACCACCACCACCGTCCGCTTCTCGCTGCTGCGCGCGCCCCGCTTCCCCGACCCGAGGACGGACCAGGGCGTGCACCGCTTCCGGCACGCCCTCGTGCCGGGCGCGGCGATCGGCGACGCCGTCCGCGAGGGCTACCGGATCGGCCTGCCCGAGCGGCGGATGACCGGCAGCGTCGAGCGGGTCGCGCCGCTGGTGGCGGTGGACCACGACGCGCTCGTGGTGAGCGCGGTCAAGCTCGCCGACGACCGCAGCGGGGACCTGGTCGTCCGGGTCTACGAGGCCGGCGGCGGCCGCGCCCGGGGCCGGCTGAGCACCTCCTTCCCGCTCGCCGGCGCCGTCCCCTGCGACCTGCTGGAGCGGCCCTGGGATGGCACCCGTGGCGAGGTGTCGGTGGTGGACGGCGCGGTCCACCTCGCGCTGCGCCCGTTCGAGCTGGTCACGCTCCGGCTGACCGCCGCCGGCTGAGCGACGGCGCTGTTCTACGCTGAGCGGCGCCCCGGCCCTCCCGGCCGGGGCGCCGGGCACCGCCGGCCCCATCGGCCCGCCCCGCCCGCCAGCCCACCCAGTCCGCCCGTCCGCACCCGCCTGGAGCCCGCCGCGATGACCCGCACCCCGCCGCCCGCCGCCGCCCCGCTGTTCGCCGCCGTCGACATCGGCGGCACCAAGATCGCCGGGGCACTGGTCGACGGCGGGGGCCGGCTGCGGCACCGGCTGCAGCTGCCCACCCCCGCGCAGGAGCCGGGCCCGGCCGTGCTCGCCGTCGTGCACCGGGTGCTGGACCGGCTCGCCCACACCGCGGACTGGGCCGGTGTGACGGCCGTCGGGGTCGGCAGCGCCGGACCGGTCGACCTCGCCGACGGCACCGTCAGCCCGGTCAACATCCCCGGCTGGCGCGGCTTCCCGCTGGTCGCCGAGGTCGCCGCGCACCCGGCGGTGGCCGCCCTCGGACTGCCCGTACGGCTCGCCGGCGACGGCGTCGCGATGGCCGCCGCCGAACACTGGCAGGGCGCGGCCCGCGGTGCCGCCAACGCGCTCTGCCTGGTGGTGTCCACCGGCGTCGGTGCCGGCCTGGTGCTCGACGGCGCGGTGCGGCCCGGCCCCAGCGGCAACGCCGGCCACCTCGGGCACATCAGCGTCGACCTGGACGGCGAGCCCTGCCCGTGCGGCTCGCGCGGCTGTCTGGAGGGCCTGGCCAGCGGCACCGCGATCGCACGGCGCGCCCTCGCCGGGGGCTGGCGCCCGAGCGGGGAGGACCGCTCGGCGCGCGCCGTCGCCGCCGACGCCGCCGCGGGCGACGGGATCGCGCTCGCCGCCTTCGACCGCGCCGCCCAGGCCCTGGCCGCCGGGATCGCGGCCACCGCCGCCCTGGTCGACCTCCAGCGGGTGGTGGTCGGCGGCGGCGTCGCGACCGCCGGCGACGTCCTGTTCACGCCGCTCGCCCGCCACCTCGACCACTACGCCACGCTGTCCTACGTCCGCGGCCTGGACGTGCGCCGCGCCGAACTCGGCACCGACGCCGGGCTGATCGGCGCGGCCGCGCTCTGCCGCTGACCCGCCCCACCGGAGGCCCGCGCCATGCCGCTCCCGCCGTTCGCCCTGCTGCACAACCCGGTCCGCGCCTACGCGTGGGGCTCGACCACCGCGATCCCCGAGCTGACCGGCACCCCGGGCACCGGCGCCCCGCAGGCCGAGCTGTGGATGGGCGCGCACCCGTCCGCGCCGTCCGCCCTCGGCCCCGCGGACGGGGCCGGCGGTCCGCGGCCGCTGGACGGGCTGATCGCGGCGGACCCGGACGGGCTGCTCGGGCCGGAGACGGTGCGACGGTTCGGCCCCGGGCTGCCGTTCCTGTTCAAGGTGCTGGCCGCCGACCGGGCGCTCTCCCTCCAGGTCCATCCGACCCGGGCCCAGGCGGTGGCCGGCCACGCCGCCGAGGACGCCCGGGGCGTTCCGCGCGACGCACCCGGCCGGGTCTTCCGGGACCGCGGCCACAAGCCCGAACTCATCTGCGCCCTGGGTGACTTCGAGGCACTGTGCGGCTTCCGTCCGGCCGCCGGGACGGCCGGGCTGCTGGAGGCGCTGGACGTCCCGCTGCTCGCCCCCTGGGCCACCGCGCTGCGGACCCGGCCGGCCGCCCAGGCGCTGCCCGCGCTGCTGCGCGGCGCGCTGGCCACCCACCGGCCCACCGGTTCGCAACTCGCTGCGGTGGAAGCGGCCTTGCGGCGGCTCGCGGGCTCGGGCGGCCGGTACGCCCGGGCCTGCGCGGCCTACGCCCGGGTCGCCGCGCAGTACCCCGGGGACCCGGGGCTGGTCGCCGCACTGCTGCTCAACCACGTGCCGCTCGCCGCCGGCCAGGCGCTGTACCTGGACGCCGGTGTCCCGCACGCCTATCTCCGCGGCGTGGGCGTGGAGTTGATGGCCAACTCGGACAACGTGCTGCGCTGCGGGCTGACCGCCAAGCACGTCGACGTCGACGGCCTGCTGGCGGTCACGTCCTTCCGCACCGGCGGGCCCCGGGTGCTCGAACCTCAGCCGTGGGGCCCGGTCGAGGCCGGCTTCCGCTCCCCCGCCGAGGAGTTCCGGCTCTCCCGGCTGCGGCCGGGCGCGACGGCCGTCCGGGTCGAGCTGCCCGCCCCGCAGATCCTGCTCTGCGTCGCGGGCCGGGCCCGGCTGCGCGCGCCCGGGCACCCCGACCTGGCGCTGCCGCCGGGTGCCTCGGCCTACCTGCGGCCGGGGGCCGGGCCGGTCGAGCTGACCGGCCCGGGCTCGGAACTGTTCCGGGCCACCACGGGGGAACCGCCCACCCGGGCCACCACCGGCGCCCCGGCCCGGTCCGGCGCCGGCGCGCCCGCGCGGGCCGGCAGGGCTGCGCCTGCTCAGGCCGGCAGCGGGTGGCCGAACAGCAGGTCGTAGCCGTCCGGAAGCTGCTGGAGCACCCGGTCGATCAGCCCGTCCGGGGCGAGGTCAGCGACGGTGCTGAGGACCGCCCCGACGTCCCACTGCGCGGTCGTCCCGGTCGCCCCGTCGATCCAGCCGCCGACCGCCTGCACGAAGCGCTCGGCGGTCAGCGGCTCACGGGCGGGGGCGGCGTCGCGCAGTAGGGCGGCACAGGTCTCGGGCAGGGCGTCGGCGAGCTCGATCCGCTCCGCGCCCACCAGGTGCTCGCCCAGCAGCCCGAGGACGACCCGGACGGCGTGTTCCGCCTCGGCGTCGCCCCGGTACTCCCCGCGTTCGACGACACGGGCGCGGAACTCCTCCCAGGCGATGGTCATCGCGTCCTCCTTCCGGGTCGGCGGAGTCTGCGGGACCGGTGCCGGTCGGGCCGGACGCCGGTGGCGGCGGGGTCCGGTCGGCGGCTCCGTCGCTGCCCGTGACCGGCCGTGGGCCGCACCGGTGCCCGTGCTGCTCAGCGTAGTCCTGCGCCGGGGCCGCGGGGAGCCCGGCCGGGCGGATCGACGCCGTTGTCGATCACGCCGCCGGCCCGGGCCGCCGTGGGGGTGGGCCCGGGAGCCGGGGCCCGGAGCGGGGCCGCGCGGCAGTCCGCCGGGGTGGCCGGCCCGGCCTCAGGCCGCCGAGGCGCGACAGTGCCGCCGGGTGCGGCGCGTCGAGGAGAACCCGGGCCGGGCCGCTACGCGCTGTTGCGGCGCCACCGGAGGCGCGGTGGGCGGTGCCGCGACCGCCCGCACGGCCTCCGGCATAAACGCGGCGAGAAATCTCCGCTCGTTCGAGCTGAGTTTCCTCGACCGGCCGGATTCGCGGTCCCGGGCGACCACCACGGTTCTCGCCCGCATAAACGTGAGCGGATCCCGGCAGACATTCACCACGACGTGCGCGGAACTCCGCCCGAGGCGTTCCACGGTCAGCCGCACCGACAATGGCTCGGGCCGGTGGTGCAACTGCTCCAGGTAATCGATCTCGTGCCGCGCGATGATGAATCCGGACGAGAACAGGGATTCCCGGACGGCGGTCGCGTGGTGGCAGAACAGGTCGTAAATCCCCTCCTGGACGTAACCGATCAGCCGGACGTTGTTGATGTGCCCGTTCTCGTCGACGTCGCTCCACCGGGTGGGGCAGGACAGCACGTGCACGCCCGGGTGCAGCGCGCTCACTGCTGCATCGACCCGGCGCCGCCCGCCACGGGCAGCAAGGCGCGCCGCAGCCTCGCGTAGTAGCCCGAGTGCTCGGCCGCCATCCGGGCCGCCGTCCAGCCCTCCTCGGCGGCTTCCGCGGCGGCCTGGACGACCAGGCTGTCGAGCACCGCGTCCACCGAGCGGCAGAGCTCGGCGACCGCCGCGAGGCGCTCGGTGACGGCGGCGCCGCCGGCCGGATTCCGCGCCGGGAATGCCGCCAGCGAGTCCACCGCGAGCTGCAGATCGTCGATCGCGCCCGGCAGGTCTTCCGAAAGGCAATTCTGCATGTTTTTCTCCAGGACTTATCACGGCCATTACGGCCCGGTAACCAGCGTTCGAATGCACCGGATCGGTGTCGGCCCCCCGACGCCTTCGACGCTATCCCAGTCGGAGCGGGTCGGCGGATGGTTTGCGGACGGTACCGGGAAACTCACTTCCATTGGAGTAGTTTGCCGGGGTACACAATATGCCCCATCAGCCGAATGCCGTCGGCAGATCGGGTGGTTTCACCGACCCGACCGGCAGAATCCGCTACCGTGCGTCACGGATCTGCTACCGCCCTCCCCACCAGCGTGCCTTGTAGAGGTGCGTCCCGCGCAGGGCCCGCACCCCGTCCGGACGGTGCAGGGTGATCACCGAGGTGCACCAGTCGCACGGCCCCGTGTGGTCCGGGGCGGCGGTGAGGATCCGCCCGGTGCCGGGCTCGTCGCCGATGCTCTTCACGTCCCGTTCGGCCGCGGGAGTGCCCAGGTGGACGGGGGTGAAGCGGTCGGCCGACGGGTCGTAGCTCCACAGGTGCTCCAGCGTGCTCACCCAGTACCGGCCGGGCGCGGACAGCACCGGGGCGAGGTCGTGACCGCCGCGGTCCGGCAGCGGGGTCGTCCGCACGACGGTCAGGGTGGGCGCGGGCGGCGTCCCGCCCACCCGCAGCGCGAGCAGCACGTCGTCGCCGAGCGCGAGGAGCAGACCCGTCCGGGCGTCCCGGTGCACGCCGTGGGCCCCGGGCAGCGGGACGGCGGCGTGCGCGGTGGCCCGGGGGCCCTGGGAGGCCGCGTACAGCCGGATCCACCCGCCACCGCTCGCCACCACCGCGACGTTGCCGTCCGGCAGCAGCTCGGCGCTGTGCGGGTTGGCGGCGCCGCCCACGTCGACGGCCCACCGGGTGCGGCCGGTCGCGGTGTCGACCACCGCGACCAGTCCGCCGGAGGCCGTGACCAGCAGGTGGCGCCGGCCCTGCCGGATCCGGATCCTCGCCTCGTCCGGGTTGCTCCAGCTCCGTTCGGGCGCGAGGTCCGCCAGGCCGGGCGCCCGGTCGGCGCTCCAGCTCCAGACCACCGGCAGCCGGTCGGGGCCCTGGTAGGCCATCAACTCCTCGGCGCTCTGCAGCACCAGGACCCGGCGCGACGCCTGGTCCACGGCGACGACCGCCCAGCCGGGCGAGCGGGCGCGCGCGCCGGTCGCGGGCACGCAGAGCAGCAGGGCGCACAGGCCCACCAGGGTTCTCCTCAGCACGCCCCCACCGTGCGGGCCGCCGGGCGGCTCCGCACGGCGGGGCGTCCGAACGGCCGCGCCCGCCGCCCGGGCCCGGCGGGCCGCGGAGGCCGGGCGCGGGCCGCTCGCGGGTCAGTGCCGCCCGGAGACGACGTCCGCGACCCGGGCGATCGGCGAGGTGGTCGCCCGCCCGGCCGCCTCCTGCCGGTCGGCCGCGTGGTAGGCCGCGTACATCGCGTGCACCCCGATCCAGCGCAGCGGCTCCGGCTCCCAGCGCCGCACGGTGTGGCCCACCCAGGGCAGCCCGGTCAGTCCGGTGTCCCGGCCCAGGACGAGGTCCCGCAGCGTGCGGCCGGCCAGGTTGGTGGTGGTGACCCCGCTGCCGACGTAGCCGCCGGCCCAGCCGAGCCCGCTCGCCCGGTCCAGCTCGACCGTCGCGCACCAGTCCCGGGGGACGCCCAGCACGCCGGCCCAGGCGTGGTCGATCCGGGCCCGGGCCGCGCCGGGGAAGAAGCGGTCGAGGATCGCGCGCAGCTGGCGCACCGTCTCCACCTGGGTGCCGCCGTCCGCGTCGGTGCGGGAGCCGAACCGGTAGGGCACGCCCCGGCCGCCGAGCGCGATCCGGTCGTCGGCGGTGCGCTGCGCGTACATGTAGGCGTGCGCGAAGTCGCCCAGCACCTCGCGGCCCTGCCAGCCCGCCTCCGCCCAGAACGCGGCGGGCAGCGGTTCGGTGGCGATCATCGCCGAGTTCATCGGCAGCCAGGTCCGGCGCTCGCCGCGCAGCCCGGCGGTGAAGCCCTCGGTCGCGCGCAGCACGTACTCGGCGGTCACCGTGCCGTGCGGCGTCACCGCCCGGGGGCGGCCGTACGCGGTGCCCGGCAGGATCGCGGTGACCTCCGTCCCCTCGTGCACCGCCACCCCGAGGTCCGTGACCACCCGGGCCAGCCCGCGGGCCAGCTTGGCCGGCTGGATCCGCGCGCCGTACGGGGACCAGGTGCCGCCGAGGGCGCCCGCGACGGCGATCCGGTCGGCCGTCTCCTTGGCGCCGAGCAGCTCTACCCGGCCCTCGCCGTACCCGCGCTCCGCCTCGGCGAACTCCCGCAGCCGGGCCAACTGGGCCGGGTTCCTGGCCACTTCGAGCACCCCGCCGCGCACCACGTCGGCATCGATCCGCTCGGCGGCCGCGACGTCGACGACCTCGCCGACCGACTCGTCCATCGCCCGCTGCAGCGCGGCGGCGGCGCCCCGGCCGTACCGTCTGGCGAAGGCGCCGCGCCCGGCGAAGCCGTTGTAGAGCCAGCCGCCGTTACGGCCGGAGGCGCCGTAGCCGCAGAAGCGGCGCTCCAGCACCGCGATCCGCAGGGAGGGGTCGGCCTTCTTGAGGTAGTACGCCGTCCAGAGCCCGGTGTAGCCGCCGCCGACGATGCACACGTCCACGTCGGCCCCGCCGGGCAGCGGCGGCCCGGGCTCCGGGAGCCCGCTCGCCGCGTACCAGAACGACACCTCGCCGTTGACCGCCACCGGATCCTCCTGCACCGTCGCTGACCTGCCCGGACGCTACTCCCTCCGGTTCGTCCCCGAACACCGGCACAGTGCCAGGATCCGCGATCCCGGCCAGTCACCCTGTCAGTCGGCGACGACGTCCAGCAGGTGCGTCGTCCAGCCGTGTTCGCCGGGCTCGGGGTCCACGAACCGCACGCCCATCCTGCGCAACCGGTCCAGGCTCTCCTCGTACGCCGGGTGCGCCGCCTGCGCCGAGCTCACGCACGGCTGGACCACCACCGGCATGCCCAGGCCGTAGGACTCGCAGAGGATGCCGAGCGCGAGGGTGTCCGAGATCCCCGCCGCCCACTTGTTGATCGTGTTGAACGTGGCGGGGGCGACGATGATCGCGTCCGGGTCCGGCAGCGGGCGGGGGTCGCCGGGCCTGCGCCAGGCGGAGCGGATCGGGTATCCCGTCCGCGCCACGATCGCCTCCTGGTCGATGAAGCCCATGGCCTGCGGGGTCGCGACCACGCCGACCTCCCAGCCGCGCTCCTGGGCGGCCCCGATCAGCTCCTCCACCCCGCCGGCGCCGGCGGTCCCGGCCGCGCACACCACGACGTACAGCACCGGCTTGGTCATCTCCTGGGCTCCCCTCGCGTCACCGACCCGCCACGATACGAGGTCCGGTGGCGGCGCCGGGCCCCGGGCGCCCGCCCCCGCACGCGGCCGGGCCGGGCGGGGGCGGGCCGGAGCGGTCCCGAGGGCGGGGCCGGGCGGTCCGGGGCGGGGCCGGTCAGCCGAGGGTGGAGCCGGTGACGGGCTCGGAGAGCGCCACGGTCGTGCCGTTCAGGCCGGCCTTGACGAACTGCCAGGTGAGTCCGGTGATGACGCCCTTGCCGAGGGGCGCGAGCCGGGCGAAGGCGGGCTGGCTGAGGTCGATGTGGGTGGCGTCGCAGGACGGACACTGGTCCCTGACGGGCACGGTGACGGTCTTGCCCTGGTAGGTCACCTTGACCGAGATGCCCTTGCAGACCGGGTCGTTGTTGGGGTTGGCGGTGGTCCACCAGGTGTGCGAGACGGCGACGAGCATCTGGGTGGCGGCGTTGATCTGGGTGCCGCAGGCGCCGAAGCCGGCGTCGTTGTAGTAGGTGGCCTTGCCGCTCATGGGCTTGTTGATCGGTATCGCGGCGCTGGCGGTGCCGGCGGTGAGGGCGATCAGGGCGGCTGCGGCGAGCGGGGCGCCGGCGAGGATCCTGAGGTTCTTGGCGATGGCGCGCATGGTTCCCTCCAGGCTTTGATCATGTTCATGACATGCATACAGCGATGGAACTCCCCGCGGCCGCGCTCGAGTTCACGGCGACGGGCAAGGCGACGGTACGCGTCGGCGATCTACGTGGTCCAGACCTCCGCACTGTTGTCATGAACACAAGGCAGGGATCTTTACGAATGCGGCCGAAGGGGCGAAGATGCGTGACCGCCCGGCGACGCAGGGTGTTGACAGGCCACCACGCCCGTCCCCCGGAGGCCCCGCCCCATGCGCACCGCACTCGCCGCCCTGCTCCTCGGCACCGTCCTGATCCCGGCCGCGGCCACACCCGCCGCGGCCGCCACCACCGCGCCCCGCGCGGTCAACCAGGGCTACAGCATCCCGGTCGGCGGGGTCACCGACCTGGGCGCCCTGCCCGTGCTCGGTAGCCTCGGACTGGACTTCGCCCGGTTGCTGGGCCAGTAGCCACCCACCCCCGGAGCCCGCCCGGCGTCACCACGACGGCCGGGCGTCACCACGGCGCCCGGACGTCACCACGGCGCCCGCCGCCCACGCGGCCGTCCCGCGTCACCACGCCCGCTCCAGCGTCCACCGCCGCCGGTCCAGCTCCAGGCCCAGCCCCGGCCCGGCGGCGGGCCGCAGCCACGCGCCGGCGCCGGCCTCGGCCGGGCGCACCGCGTCCGCCCGCCAGGCGGTCTCGCCGTACGCGAACTCCGTCTCCACCGACGGCCCGAGCGCCACCGCCAGGTGCACCCCCGCCGCCGTGGCCACCGGCCCGGCCGGGTTGTGCAGCGAGACGCCCGCCCCCGCCCCCAGGGCCGCGGACACCAGCGACGTCGCCGCCCGGAAGCCGCCCGCGTGCTTCACGTCGGGCAGCACCCAAGCCAGCAGGCCCTCCTGCAGCGCGGGTTGGAGCTCCGAGAGGTCGGCGGCGAGCTCCCCGCCGGCCAGCGGAGCGATCCCGGCGACCGCCCGCAGGGATGCCACCGGCGCCGCGTCCTCCAGCCACCGCAGCCCCAGCGCCCCCAGTTCGCGGGCCGACGCGAGAACGTCATCCACCCGCAACAGCCCGTGCACGTCGACCATCAGTCCGGCCTGCGGCACCGCCCGCCGCACCGCGACCGCCCGGGCCAGACCCACCCGCAGCCGCACCTCCGCCGGCAAGCCGTCGAACGGCGCGCACTTGACCGCCCGGTACCCGTCCGCCACCGCCGCCCGCGCCACCTCGGCGAACTCCTCCGGCGTGCGCAGCCGCAGCGCCCGGTCGATGCTGGCGTGCCGCGCGACGGGCCGGGGCTCCGTACCGCCCAGCCAGCGCCAGAGCGGCTGACCGGTGCGGCGCGCCGCGAGGTCGGCCGCGGCCAGCTCCAGCGCGCCGCGCACCGTCCGTACGGCCAGCGGGCCCCGGCGGTTCAGTCCGGCCACCACCGCCGAGACCGACCCGCCCTCGGCGAGCCCGGCCGCGACCGCCGCCCAGACCCCGTCGGCCCCGGGCCCGGCGTCCGAGTACTCGCCCAGCCCGTACGCTCCGTCACCATCGGTCAGCTGCACCACCCGCCAGGTGGTCCCCGCGGACACCCGGGCCTGCAGCAGCTCCAGCACGGGCACCCGCCCGCCCCCCTTTCGCGAACCACCGGCCCCGGGAGGGCTGCCCCCCGGCGTCCGGACTTACTTCCGCTCGGCAAGTTAGTAACCGACATGTGCCCGTCACAAGGCCGAACATCCGCGCGACGTGCGCCCGTCACCCTCGCGACACCGGCCGTCATCTGCCGCAATGCACCAGCAACACCCGTTCCCAGCAGCCAAGATGCCGATTGACAGCCCCCCGTGCCCTTCAGCACGATGGGCGCCGAGCCCACTCGCAGCGAACCGGAAGGAGGGGCGATGAACCGCGTTGTCCGCCCCGTCCCGGCCTGCCGCCCGCGCCGCAGCTGTCCCGGCGCGCTCGCCTCCTGACCGTCCGGCACCCCCGGCCGGCCGCTCTGCGCCACCCCGCCCCACGGCCCCGCCGGGCCGTTCCGGCTGCCCCGGCACCGGCTGTCAGGGCGGGCGAAGGCCTCCCCTCTCATCACTCACCGTCACCATCTCCCCTGAAAGGGATCCGTCATGACCACTGCCCTGACCGAACTCCGCCTCACCCCCGCCGCCGGCCGCATCGGCGCGGTCGTCCACGACGTCCGCCTCGACGGCGACCTGCCCGCCGAGACCGTGGCCGCCCTCGAGAACGCGCTGTACGAGCACAAGGTGCTGTTCTTCCGCGGCCAGCAGCACCTCGACGACGCCGGGCACGAGGCCTTCGCCCGCCTGCTCGGCCACCCGGTCGGCCACCCGACGGTGCCCAGCGCCGACGGCCGCTACGTCTTCGAGCTCGACGCGACCAAGGGCGTGCGCGCCAACAACTGGCACACCGACGTGACCTTCGTGCCCTCCTACCCCAAGGCGTCCATCCTGCGTTCGCTCGAACTGCCCCCGGCCGGCGGCAGCACCGTCTGGGCCAACACCGCCGCCGCCTACCAGGACCTGCCCGCACCGCTGAAGACCCTGGCCGAGAGCCTGCGGGCGGTGCACACCAACGACTACGACTACGCGGCCCGGCTGGCCCTGCGCCCGGAGCTCGCGGACGACGCCGAGATCGCCCGGCTGTTCCGCGACGTGTTCGTCTCCACCGCCTTCAAGACGGAGCACCCGGTGGTCCGGGTGCACCCGGTGACCGGCGAGAAGTCGCTGCTGCTCGGCGCCTTCGCGCAGCGGATCCAGGGCGTCTCCGGGGCCGACAGCCGGGCCCTGATCGACCTCTTCCAGCGCTACGTCGAGCGGCTGGAGAACACCGTCCGCTGGGACTGGCAGGTCGGCGACGTGGCGATCTGGGACAACCGCGCCACCCAGCACTACGCCGTCAACGACTACGGCGACGAGCCGCGCCTGGTCCGCCGGATCACCCTGGACGGGGACCTGCCGCACGGCGTCGACGGCGTCCCGAGCCGCCTGCTGGAGCCGGCCGACCCGCCGCGGGTGGCCGGTCTGGTGCCCGCCGAGGAGCTCGAAGCCGCCAACTGACCGGAAGCCGGGTGCCACCGCCATGTCCACCACCCTGCTCCCCCGCCCGGCCGCCCGCACCGGGGACGACCGCCGGGACGCCAACGCCGCCGCCGTGCTGCGGACGGTGCTCGACCACGGGCCGGTCGCCCGCAGCCGGGTCTCCGCCCTGACCGGGCTCAGCGCCTCGGCGGTGTCCCGGCAGGTGGTGGACCTGGTCCGGCTCGGCGTGCTGCGCGAGCGGCCGGAGCTGGCGGCCGCCCGCGCCGGCGGCGCACTCGGCCGCCCGCAGCTGCCGGTGGCCGTGGACACCGACCGGCTCGCCGTCGCCGGGCTGCACCTCGGCGTCCCGTACACCACCTTCGCCCTGCTCGACCTGCGCGGGCGGGTGCTGCACCGGCAGGAGATCTCCAACCGCGGCCGCACCGGGTTCGCCGTCCTGCGGCCGCTGCTGGAGCGGCTGCCCCGGCTGCTCACCGCGGTGCGCGGCGGCCGGACGGTGGTCGGCCTCGGGGCCGTCACGGGCGGCACCGTCGACCCGGAGCGCGGCCTGACGCTCCGGCACGGGCCCCTGGGCTGGACGGACCTGCCGCTCCGGGACCTGCTGGCGGACGCCACCGGCCTGCCCGTCCAGGTGGACAACCACGCCCGGGCGCTCACCCTGGCGGAGATCCTCTTCGGCCACCCGGCGGCCCGCCGGAGCATGGTCCACCTGTTCGTCGGCCACGTGGTGGACGCGGCGCTGGCCGTCGCCGGGACGGTCCACCTGGGCCCGCCCTCGGCCGCCGGCGACCTCGGCCACCTCCCGGTCGCCGGGCCGCCCGGGCAGCCCGTCCCCGGGGGAGACGCCCGCTGCCACTGCGGCCGCCCGGGCTGTCTCTCGACCGCCGCCTCGGACACCACCCTGTTCGAGGCCGCGGCCGCCGAGGGGATCACCCCCGGGCCGGACCGCGCCCGGCTGGTCGACGCCGTCCGGCGGGGCGATCCGCGGGCCGACCGGCTGGTCCGCGCCCGGGCCGGGACGATCGGCCGCGCCCTGGCCCTGCTCGCCGACGTGGTCAACCCCGACCTGCTGGTCCTCACCGAGACCTTCGCCGTCCTCGATCCCCGCTACCTCGACGTGGTCCGCGCCGAGTTCGCCCGCCACTCCCACCTGCACCGCAGCGCCGACCTGCTGATCGCCCAGACCCGCGGCGCCGACGCGCTCGCCGTGGCGGCCGGCGCCCCGGTGCTCGGCGAGCTGTACGCCCGCCCGTTCCGCGCCCTGGCCGCCGCGCCCGCGCCCTGACCGTGCCGCGTCCGTCCGTCCGTCCGTCCGCACCCGATCGCCCGCCCGCACGCCGCCCGCCCGTCTCCGAAGGACCGCCATGACCGCGTTCACCCGCCCCTCCGCTCCCGGCCTGTCCCGCCGCGCCCTGCTGCGCGGCGGCCTCGCCGGCGCCGGCCTGCTGACGCTGGCGGCCTGCCGCTCCGCCGCCGACACCGCGGCCTCCGCCGCGGGCGCTCCGAGCGGCCCGCGCCGCGGCGGCGTCCTGTCCGTGGCCACCGGCGTCGACTTCACCCCGAGCCTGCTCTTCGCGCAGAGCGCCAACACGCTCGTCCAGCGGCTCGTCTTCAACACCCTGACCAGGTACGACGACCAGCTCCGGCCGCAGCCCGAGCTGGCCACCTCCTGGCAGGTCGCGGCGGACGGCCTGAGCGTCACCCTGAAGCTGCGCGAGGACGTCACCTTCCACTCCGGGCGCAGGTTCACCGCCGACGACGTGGTGTTCGCCGTCAGGAACCTGCAGGACCCCTCCCGGGCGGCCCAGTTGCGCTCCACCGCCGCCGCCGTCACCGACTTCCGCAAGAACGGCGACTTCGAGCTGACCCTGGTGCTCGCCCACCCGGTCAGCAACCTCTTCGACCTCTTCGAGTTCATGATCGTCCCGGACTCGGCCAGCGTCGCCGACGCCCTCGCCGGGAACAGGCTGATCGGCACCGGCCCGTTCACCCTCACCGACCGCAAGCCCGGCTCCTCGCTCACCCTCGCCCGCAACGAGAAGTACTGGAACCCCGGCCGCCCCTACCTCGACGGCGTGGAGATCCGGGTCGTCCCGCAGGCCGAGTCGCTGCTCTCCTCGCTCCGGACCGGCCAGACCCACCTCTCCTACGCCGTCCGCGGCAAGGACGTCGCCACGCTCAGGAACGACCCGCGGTTCCGGATCAGGCAGTACGACACCGGCTCCGGCGCCTACTACATCGGCGTCAACCTCACCGCCGAGCACGTCGGCGACAAGCGCGTCCGGCAGGCCATCGCCTGGGCCGTGGACCGCGAGCGCTTCGTCCAGCAGGCGCTCGGCGGGTACGGCACCGTCTCCTCGGTGCCGTGGCCCAAGTCCTCCCCCGCCTACACCGAGGCCGGCGCCGCCCACTACCGCCACGACCCGGAGAAGGCGAAGGCGCTGCTCAGGGAGGCCGGCGCGGAGTCCCTCACCCTCCCGTTCGCGCACTCCAACGACCCGGGGTCGACCGCCGTCGCGCAGATCCTGCAGTACGACCTCCAGCAGGTCGGCATCGAGGTGGTGCTGCAGCCCACCGACTCGCCCACCATGCAGAAGCAGCTCATCGCGCAGAGCATGCCCGCGCTGTGGACGCTCAGCCACGGCTTCGCCCAGCTCCACCCCGCCACCCTCGCGGTGAGCGCCTACCCCTTCAACGAGGCCAAGAACAGCTCGCGGTTCAGCTCCCCCGCCTACACCGACGTGGTCCAGCGGGCGTGGAACCGCAGCGACAGCGAGAGCCCCGAGGCCAGGGCCCTCTACCAGCAGATCACCGACGTGCTGCTGGACGAGGAGTTCGTCATCGACCTGGCCATCGCCGGGCTGGTCGAGGTGGCCGGCGCCGGGGTGCAGGGCGTGACGCTCAACAAGTTCAGCTACCTCAACCTCGACGACGCCTACCTGACGGCCTGAGCGGGAGCCCCGACCCCCATGCGCACCTTCCTCCTCAAACGACTGCCCAGCGGGCTGCTCGTCCTCGTCCTCGCCTCCTTCCTGATCTTCCTCATCCTGCGGCTCATCCCCGGCGACCCCGCCACCGCCCTGGCCGGACCGGACGCCTCCCCGGCGACCCTCGCCGCCGTCCGCGACCGGCTCGGGCTCGACCAGCCGCTGCCCGGCCAGTACCTGCACTGGCTCGGCGGCGTGCTCGGCGGCGACCTCGGGCCGAGCTACGCGATCGGCGGCCGGGTCTCCGACCTGATCGGCAACGGCATCGCCGCCACCGTCCAGCTCACCCTCGGCGCCCTGCTCCTGGTCGTGCTGCTGGCCCTGCCGCTGGCGGTGGCCGGCGCGACCACCCGGCGCCGGCCGGTCGCCGCCGCCGTCCGGGCCCTCACCACCGCCGTGCTCGCCGTACCGCCCTTCGTCACCGGCGTCCTGCTGGTCCTGGTCCTCGCCGTCACGCTCGGGCTGCTCCCCGCCGGCGGGCACGAGTCCCTGCTGGACGCCCCCGACCTGGCCGTCCAGTACCTGGCCATGCCCGCGCTCTGCCTGGCCCTGCCCAGCGCCGCCGTCGTCGCCCGCCACCTCGAGGACGGCCTCCGGCGCGCCCTCGCCGAGGACTACGTCCGCACCGCGACCGCCCTCGGCGTCTCCCGGCGGCGGATCGTCTGGCAGCACGCGCTGCCCAACGCGCTGCCCTCCGCGGTCACCGTACTGGGCCTGCAGGTCGGCCAGCTCATCGCCGGCGCCGTGGTGGTGGAGCGGATCTTCGCCTGGCCGGGCCTCGGCCAGCTGATCGAACAGGGCGTGGTCCGCCGGGACTACCCCGTCGTGCAGGACCTGCTCCTGCTGGTCGTCGCCTGCTACGTCGCCGTCCAGCTGCTCACCGACCTCGCCTACACCTGGCTCGACCCCCGCGTCCGGTGGGAGTGACCCGATGACCATCACCGCCCCGGCCCTGCGCACCGCCCGTCCGCGCGGCCGCCACCGCCACCTGTCCGCCCTGCTGACCTGGCGCGGCCTCACCGGCCTCGCCCTGGTCGGCGTGACCGGCCTCGCCGGACTGCTCGCACCGCTGCTCACCGGCCTCGACCCGAACGCCCAGAGCGCCCTCGCCCTGGCCGGCCCGAGCGCCCGGCACCCGTTCGGCACCGACGACCTGGGCCGCGACGTGCTCAGCCGGGTGCTGCACGGCGTCGGCACCGACCTGACGATCATCCTCACCGCCGTGCCGATCGGCGCCGCGCTCGGCTGCGCGGCCGCCCTGCTCGCCGCCACCTCCCGGTGGGCCGACCTCGCCGTCCAGCGCGGCTTCGACCTGCTGCTCGCCTTCCCCGGGCTGATCCTCGGCCTGGCCGTCACCGCCGTCCTCGGCCCCGGGCGCTGGCCGGTCGTGATCGTCATCGCGCTCGTCGAGATCCCGGGCTTCGGGCGGCAGCTGCGGGCCGGCATCCTGGTCCAGCGGGAGCGGGAGTACGCCCTGGCGGCCCGCGTCGGCGGCTCCTCCCGGGCCCGCGTGCTGCTGCGCCACGTCGTCCCCAACGCCGTGGACCCGCTGATCGTGCAGACCGCCCTCGCGCTCTCGCTGGGCGTGTTCATCGAGGGCGCGCTCAGCTTCCTCGGCCTGGGCGTCCGCCCGCCGGAGCCCACCCTCGGCAGCATCCTCAGCCAGTCGGTGGCCTACCTGTCGACCGACCCGACCTTCGCGGCGGCCCCGTTGGCCGCCACCACCGCCCTGGTGCTCGGCTTCACGCTGATCGCCGAGGCCCTGAACCGGGGGATCCGCCGATGAACACCGTCCTGCGGGTCGACGACCTCACCGTGGCCTTCGACGGCTCCACCGCCGTCGACGGCGTGGGCTTCGAGCTCGCGGCCGGGGACACGCTCGGGATCGTCGGCGAGTCCGGCTCCGGGAAGTCCACCACCGCGCTCGCCCTGCTGCGGATGCTGCCGCCCGGCGGCCGGATCACCGCCGGCTCCGTCGAGCTCGCCGGCCGGGACCTCGCCGCCCTCCCGGAGGAGGAGCTGCGCGCGGTGCGCGGCCGGCGGATCGCGATGATCTTCCAGGACCCGATGTCCTCGCTCAACCCCGTCCTCACCGTCGGCCGCCAGCTCGACGAGGCGCTGCGCGCCCACGGCAGCCGCCCCCGCGCCGAACGGGCCGCCCGGGCAGCCGAGTTGCTCGACCTGGTCGGGATCCCGGACGCCGCCGGACGGCTGCGCGACCACCCCCACCAGTTCTCCGGCGGGCAACGCCAGCGCATCATGATCGCGCTCGCCCTCGCCCACGACGCCGAGGTGCTGGTCGCCGACGAACCGACCACCGCCCTCGACCCGACCGTCCAGCGGCAGATCCTGCGACTGCTCACCCGGATCAACCGGGAGACCGGCACGGCCCTGGTGGTGATCAGCCACGACCTCGGGGTGATCGCCCACACCTGCCGCCGGCTGCTGGTGATGCGCGGCGGCCGGGTCGTCGAGCGGGGCGACACCGCGGACGTCCTCGGCACCCCCCGGCACCCCTACACCCGAGAGCTCCTCGCGGCCGTCCCCCGGCTGGACGAGCCCTCGGCGGCCGCCGCCAACAGCACGCCGGGGGCCACCCCGCTGCTCACCGTCAGCGGGCTGGGCAAGACCTACGGCTCACGACGGCGCAGCGTCACCGCCCTGCACGGCGTCGACCTCACCCTGCACCCCGGCGAGACCCTCGGGCTGGTCGGCGAGTCCGGCTCCGGCAAGTCCACCCTGGCCCGGGCCCTGGTGGGCGCGCACCAGCCGTCCGCGGGCCGGATCCGCTTCCGCGGCGAGGAGGCGGGCCGCGCGCCGCACCGGGAGATCCAGATGGTCTTCCAGGACCCGTACTCCTCGCTCAACCCGCGGATGACCGTCGGACGGATCATCGCCGAGCCGCTGATCGCGCACCGCCTCGGCGACCGCGAACGGCGGGCCGCCCGGGTCGCCGAACTGCTCACCCAGGTCGGCCTGGATCCGTCGGCCGCCGACCGCCACCCCCGCGCCTTCTCCGGCGGCCAGCGCCAGCGCATCGGCATCGCCCGGGCGCTGGCCCCCGAGCCGAGCGTGCTGATCTGCGACGAGCCGGTCTCGGCGCTGGACGTCTCGGTCCAGGCCCAGGTGATCGAGCTGCTCGCCCGGCTGCAGCGCGAACTCGGCCTCGCCGTCCTCTTCATCGCCCACGACCTGGCCGTCGTCCGCCGGGTCAGCCACCGGATCGCCGTGATGCACCGGGGCCGGATCGTCGAGACCGGGCCGGCCGACCGCGTCGTCACCGCACCCGAACACCCCTACACCGCCGAACTCCTGGCCGCCGTACCGGCCCTGGACGCCGCCCGACCCACCACCCGGAGCACCGCATGACCGCCACCCCGACCACCGAGCCGCCCACCGGCCCGCACGGCGCCGACCCGCACCGGCGCGACCCCTACGCCGGCTTCCCCGGCACCGTCGGCCGCACCTTCCGCGAGTCCACCCCGGCCTGGCCCCGGCGCGTCCGCCCCCGCGAGGGCGCCCCCAACATCGTCGTCGTCCTGATCGACGACATGGGGTACAGCGACATCGGCCCGTTCGGCGCCGAGATCCCCACCCCGACCCTCGACCGCCTGGCCGCCACCGGCGTCAGGCTCGCCAACTACCACACCATGCCGCTCTGCTCCCCCGCCCGGGCGGCGCTGCTCACCGGCCTCAACCCGCACCGGGTCGGCTACTCCTTCGTCGCCAACGCCGACCCGGGCTTCCCCGGCTACGGCATGGAGGTCGCCGGGGACATCCCCACCCTCGCCGAGCTGCTGCACGACGCCGGCTACGCCACCTACGCCGTCGGCAAGTGGCACCTGACCCGCGACTCCGCCTCCAACGCCGCCGACGACCGCGCCAACTGGCCCCTGCAGAAGGGGTTCGACCAGTACTACGGTGTCCTGGAGGGCCTCACCAGCCTCTTCCACCCCCACCAACTCGTCCGCGACAACAGCCCGTTGGACATCGACGAGTTCCCCGACGACTACTACTACACCGACGACATCACCGACCAGGCCGTCAAGATGGTCAAGTCGCTGCGCGCCCACGACGCCGAGAAGCCGTTCTTCCTCTACCTCGCCCACAACGCCGTCCACGGCCCGCTCCAGGCCAAGCCCGCCGACCTCGAACGCCACCGCGGCCGCTACGACGGCGGCTGGGACGAGCTGCGCCGCAGCCGCTTCGCCCGCCAGCTCGCCGCCGGGCACTTCCCGCCCGGCACCGAACTGCCCGAGCGCAACTCCGAGGCCGGCCACGAGGTCGGCCCCTGGGACGAACTGACCGACGTCCAGAAGAAGTTGTACGCCCGCTACATGGAGGTCTACGCCGCGATGGTCGACAACGTCGACCAGAACCTCGGCCGCCTCACCGACACCCTCGAAGCCCTCGGCGAACTCGACGACACCATCATCGTCTTCACCTCCGACAACGGCGGCACCGGCGAGGGCGGTGCCGAGGGCACCCGCAGCTACTTCAGCCGCTTCGTCCACCACCCGGGCCTGCCCGAGGACTGGAACCCGGACGTCGAGCGCGAGATCTCCCTGATCGGCGGCCCGCAGAGCCTGGTGCACTACCCGCGCGGCTGGGGCATGGCCTCCAACACCCCGTTCCGCCTCTACAAGGGCCAGACCTACGCGGGCGGTGTCCGCGTCCCGTTCGTCCTCTCCTGGCCGGCCGGCCTGCCCCGCGCCGAGGGCGACACCGGAGTCCGCGCGCAGTACCAGTACGTCACGGACGTGCTGCCGACCCTGCTCGAACTCGCCGGCGTGGAACGGCCCTCCCGGCGGTCGGAGCACCCCGTGCAGGAGCTGGACGGGATCGCCTTCGGCTCCGTCCTGCGCGACGGCGCGGCCCCCAGCACCCACCCCGAGCAGTACTGCGAGATGACCGGCAACCGCAGCTACTACCGCGACGGCTGGAAGCTCGTCACCCTGCACCGCTTCGGCGCGCCCTACGACGACGAGGAGTGGGCGCTGTACGACCTGCGCACCGACCCCACCGAGATCCACGACGTCGCAGCCGAACACCCCGACCTGGTCAAGGAGTTGTCCGCCGCCTGGGAGGCCTCCGCCTGGCGCGACGGAGTCTTCCCGCTCGCCGACGGCAGCGGCGCCCTCGCCCTGCGCGGCCCCGAGGACGAGCGCCTGCGACGCCCCGTCACCCTGCTGGCCGGCACCCCCGAGCTGGAGCGCTACCGCTCCTCCCGGCTGATCTCCTTCCGCTCCTTCGTCGTCGAGGTCGCCCTCGACCGGCACCGCGACGGCGACCAGGGCGTGCTGGTCTCGCACGGCGACCAGGGCGGCGGCTACAGCCTGTACGTCGAGGACGGCCGGCTGCGGTTCGCCTACAACCAGTACGGCGAGCTGCTGGAGGCCGACGCGGGGCCCGTGCCGGCCGGTACCCGGCTGGTCGTTGTCGAGGCGACGGCCGTCGCCGACCTCAAATGGGAGTTCCGGCTGCTCGTCGACGGCGTCGAGGGCGGCCGGCTCGGCCCGGTCCACCAGCTGATCGGCATGGCGCCGTTCCAGGGCGTCAGCGTCGGCGTGGACCGCAAGTCCCCGGTGTCCTGGCCGGTGTACGAGCGGCACCGCTCGTTCCGCTACACCGGCGCCCTGCACTCCGTCACCTACCTGCCGGGCGAACCGGCCCCGTACGACCCGGAGACGGTCGCCCGGGCGCTGCGCGAGGCGGCGGCCGCCTTCGAGTGACGGCCGCGGCACCTCCGGGTGACGACGGCGGCCGCGGGCCCCGGGTGCCGACCCGGGGCCCGCTCCCTCCTGCCCCAGGCCTCCCACCAGCCACAAGTGCCCCCTCCCGAACGGCCGCCACCCGCGTTAGGCTCGGTCGGCGCGGTGCCCGGCCGCGCGTTCGACCGAGGGGGAGAGAGTGATCGGGGACCTGCTGCCGGACACCGTGGTGACCGAAGTGGCCTACGGCGACCCGCCGGAGGCCCGGCTGGAGCCCGAGGAGGCCGAGGCCGTCGCCCGGGCGGTGGAGAAGCGCCGCCGCGAGTTCACCACCGTCCGCCACTGCGCCCGAACCGCCCTCACCCGGCTCGGTGTCCCCTACCGCCCGCTGGTCCCCGGCCTTCGCGGGGCGCCGACCTGGCCGGACGGCGTGGTCGGCAGCCTCACCCACTGCGACGGCCTGCGCGCCGCGGCCGTCGCCCGTTCCGGCGACCTCCTCTCGATCGGCATCGACGCCGAGCCCGCACTGCCGCTGCCGGACGACGTCCTGGAGGCCGTCGCCCTGCCCTCCGAGCAGCGCCGGATCGCCGACCTGCTCGCCACCCACCCGGACACCCCGTGGGACCGCCTGCTGTTCAGCGCCAAGGAGTCGGTCTACAAGGCCTGGTTCCCGCTGACCGAGCTGTTCCTGGACTTCAACGAGGCCGAGCTGGCCCTCTCCCCCGACGGCACGTTCACCGCCCGGCTGCTCGTCCCGGGCCCGGTGGTCGGCGGCCGGCTCGTCCAGGGCTTCCACGGCCGCTGGGCCGTGCGCGACGGCCTGCTGGCCACGGCCATCGCGGTACCGGCCTGAGCGCCGCCGCCCGGCCCGCCTGAGCTCCGCCGCCCCGGTCCGGCCGGGGGCCGCCCCCGGTCCGACCGGAGCGATCCCCGGAGGGCGGCATATCCTCGACCCCGTGACCGTGACCTATGTGATCGATGGCACCCGGATCGACACCCTGGACGACTTCTGGGACGTCGTCGGCGAGACCATCGGCGCCGACGGCTACTTCGGCCGCAACCTCGACGCCTTCGCCGACTGCCTGCGGGGTGGCTACGGCACCCCCGAGGACGGCGACTACGTGATCGAGTGGCGCGACCACGAGACCTCCCGGCGCCACCTCGGCCACCCGGAGACGGTCCGTCAGCTGGAGCTGCGGCTCGGCCGCTGCCACCCCGCCAACCGCGAGCACGTGCGCGCCGAGCTCGCCGCCGCCCGGGCCGGGCGGGGGCCGACGGTCTTCGACTGGCTGGTGCGGATCATCGAGGAGGAGCACCCGGGGGGCCTGCGTCTGCGCTGAGGCCGGCCCGGTCGGAGCGCGGCCGGCGCGAGGGCGGCCGTTCCGAGGGCGGCCGGCACGCCGCCCGGCCCGGGCCCTGGTCCACCCGGGTGACGCCCGCCCGCGCCGGGGCGCCCGGCCCTCACCCGAGGACGTCGGAGAGCCGGACGAACCGCCGCCCCGCCGCCAGCAGGCCCGGCACCGCCGCCGCCACGCCGGGGGCGGTGCCGCCGCCCGGGTGGTTCAGGTGCCCGATCACGATGGACCCCGGCGGGGCGGCGGCGACCTCCTGCCGGACCTGGGCGGCGCCGAGCGTCGCCCCGCCGTCCCCGTTCACGGTGAACCCCGCGACCCGTTCGCCCAGGTCGGCGACGATCCGGGTGGCGACGTCGTCGTAGTGCGCGGTGCCGGAGCGGAAGAACCGCACCGGGTGGCCGAGCAGCCCGGCCAGCTTCTGCGCGTTGCCCGCCACCTCGTCGTGCACCGCGCCGACGCCGTCGGTGCCGGCGATGCCGTAGGCGGAGCGACCGGTGACGGAGAGCGGCCGGTGCGCGGTCCCGTGGTTGCCGATCTCGAACAGCGGGTCCCCGGCGAGCTGCTCGAACACGTCCGGGTTGGCGTCGATCCAGCGGGCGTTCAGGAACAGGGTCGCCGGGACGGCGTTCGCGCGCAGGAAGTCGATCAGGTCGGCGTCGTAGCCGTTCCCGCCGGGGCCTCCGCAGGCGTCGAAGGTGAGCGCCGTCGCGCGCTCTCCGTCGGGCAGTTCGGTGATCACCCCGGAGACCTCCAGCCCCCATTCCGCGGGGGCGGTGCCGCCGTAGCGCTCCACCAGTTCAGCCCTGGTCGGCAGCCGGCCCGCGGTGGGCGGGGTGGCCGACGGGGTGGCCGGCCCCGCCTCGGTGGCGGACGGGGCCGCGGACGGTATCGCGGTCCGGACGCCGGAGGCCGCTCCGGTCGCGGCGGAGGCCTGCTCGACCGCGGCGGCCGTCCCGGCCGCTCCCGTCACCGGTGCCGGGGCCGTCGCGGCGGGTCCGCCCCGCCCGGCGGCCGCGCACCCGGTCAGCGCGCTCCCGGCCATCGCTATCAGCAGTGTCCGTCGGTTCAGTGTCACACCCGCCTCCTCCACGACGATCCGATGTCAGGGCGATCCGGCGTCAGACCGGTCCGGCTCCGCGACGGTCCGACTCCGCGACGGTCCGGTCCCGCTCCGGCCCGTCGGACGCGACGCGGCACCGCACGGTGCAGGGCCGTGCGGCAGGACGCAGCCCTCACCGCGAGGCCGTCACCGCCTTCACCCATGAATATGAACCGACGATTCATCACGCCCCGCAACTCGCTGCCCCGCCCCCGGCCCCTCCTTCACCGACCCGCCCCACCCCCGTGGGCCCCGGCTCACCCCCGGTTCACCGCCCCGGGTAGGAACGCCGGCGGACCCGATCCCCAGCCCGGAGGCCACCCATGCCCACCGACCCAGGCTCCCCCCGCCCCGCCCGCCGCGACCTGCTGCGCACCGGCCTCGCCACCGGTGCCACCACCGCCCTCGGCCTCGCCGCGGGCGGCGGCCGGGCCGCCGCCGCACCGGGCGCCGCAACCCCCGCCGACCGCACCCTCGTGCTCACCGGCCATCTCCCCACCGGCGCGCCCGACTTCGTCCACCTCCCGGTCGAAGTCCCGGACGGCGTGCGCGAGCTGGCCGTCTCCTACGGCTACGACAAGCCGACCGTCCCGGCCGGCACCCCCGGGAACTCCTGCGACATCGGCGTCTTCGACGAGCGCGGCACCGACCTCGGCGGCCCCGGCTTCCGCGGCTGGTCGGGCGGCTTCCGCACCGAGTTCAGCATCGCCCGCGACTCCGCCACCCCCGGCTACCTCCCCGGCCCGATCAACCCGGGCACCTGGCACATCGTCCTCGGCCCCTACCAGATCGCCCCGCAGGGGCTCGACTACCGCGTCCAGGTCACCCTCCGGTTCGGCGCCCCCGGGCCGGAGTTCACCCCGCACTACCCGCCCGAGCGGGCCCGAGGCCGCGGCCGGGCCTGGTACCGGGGGGACTGCCACCTGCACACCGTGCACTCCGACGGGCGACGCCTGCCGGAGGAGGTCGCGGCCGGCGCCCGCGCCGCCGGCCTCGACTTCATCGTCTCCACCGACCACAACACCAGTTCCTCGCACGCCGTCTGGGGCCCGCTGGCCGGGCCGGACCTGCTGATCCTGCCGGGCGAGGAGGTCACCACCCGCAACGGCCACTGGCTGGCCCTCGGACTGGAGGCCGGCCAGTTCGTCGACTGGCGCTACCGCTCCCGCGACGAGGAGTACCCGCGCTTCGTCCGCCAGGTGCACCGCTCCGGCGGCCTGGTCGTCCCCGCGCACCCGTACTGCCCGTACGTCGCCTGCCAGTGGAAGTTCGGCTACGAGCAGGCCGACGCCGTCGAGGTCTGGAACGGACCGTGGACCTACGACGACGAGTCCGCGGTCGACACCTGGGACGCCGGGCTCGCCGTCGCCCTGCGCGAGGGCCGCTCCTGGCTGCCCGCGATGGGCAACAGCGACGCGCACAGCGCCCCGCAGGTGATCGGCTCCCCGCACACCGTGGTGCTGGCCGAGGACCTCACCCGCGACGCCGTCCTCGACGGGATCCGCGCCGGGCGCAGCTGGCTGGCCGAGTCCTCCGCGGTGCGGCTGGAGTTCACCGTCACCGGGCACGGCCGCCGGGCCGGCATCGGCGAGGAGCTGACCGTCCCGGCGGACGCCCCGCTGGACGTTCGGCTCACCGTCTCCGGCGTCCCGGGCGGGACGGTCCGGCTGCTCACCGACGAGGGCCAGCTGCACCAGGAGTCGCTGCCCGCCGACGGCGCCGGCACGGTGGTCTGGCGCACCACCGCCTCGCTCGCCGCCTACGTCCGCGCCGAGGTGCGCCACCCCCGGCCCGACGGGACGCCCGGCCGGGGAAACGCGATGGGACCGGACCTCCCCTGGGGCCCGATGGCCGCCCTCACCAACCCGGTCGTGCTGCGCGCCGAGGAGTGAGCCGGAACGGCCCGGACGGCTCCGGGCCGGGCCGTGCGGCGGGCCCGGCCGCCCCGGGGAACCGGTCCGGCCATGAGGGGGGACGACTCGGGGCACCGGCGTGGACTAGGTTGATCCCCGAAAGCATCAGTCGTAGGGACGAGGCGGTCGGCTGTCCGCATCCGGGTCCGACCGGCCCTTTCGCACTCCGACCGCCTCGCCCCGGCTACCCGTCCGTCCCCGGCCCGCGAAGGGATCAGCAGCTGTGAACCGTACGACCGTAGGTGGGCCGGAGCTCGGGGGCGGCCGGGGTGCCGGGGGCGTCCTCGTCCTCGTCGACCCGTCCGGGGCCGGGAGGAGCGCGGTCGCGGGGCTGCTCGCTGCCGAGCTGCGACCGAGCGTCCACCTGCGCGCGCACGACTTCGTGCGGGTCATCCGCAACGGTCAGCTGCCGCCCCACCTGCCGGAGGCCGGGCGGCAGAACGCCACCGCCCTCGCCGCGGCCGCCCAGGCCGCCTTCGCGTACGCCACCGGCGGGTACCAGGTCGTCGTCGAGTGCCCGGCCGTCCCGCCCGCCCTCGACACCTTCCGCCGCGAGAGCCGCACCACCGGCGCCGCCCTCCACTACGTCGTCCTGCGCTCCGGTGCCGCCGCCGACGATCCGCAGGCCCCGGACGCAGGGGAGGCCCGGGACGCCCACGTGCTGGACACCGCCGGGCTCACCCCCGAGACCACCGCCAAGTCCGTGCTGGACGCGCTGACCCACCGCACCCACCTGCTCGGCTGGTAGCCCGCCCCGCCGCCCCGGGCGCTACGCGCCGACCGTGCCGTCGATGGCCTCGCGCAGGAAGTCGGCGTGGCCGTTGTGCCGGGCGTACTCGTGGATCAGGTGCAGCATCACCAGGCGCAGCGAGACCTCCGCCTGCCAGCGCGGCTGGTAGCCGGTGACGTCCAGCGAGGCGGCGGCGAGCTCGATCCGGCGGGAGTGCTCGACCTCGTCCTGCCAGGCGGCGAAGGCCTCGGCCCGGGTGGCGCCGGAGGCGTCGTAGGCCACCTGGTAGTCACCGTCCGGGGACCAGACCAGCGGGACGTCCTCGGCGTCGATGACCCGACGGAACCAGGTGCGCTCCACCTCCGCCATGTGCCGCACCAGCCCGAGCAGGGTCAGCGTGGACGGCGGGCTGGAGCGCCGGCGCAGCTGCTCGTCCGTCAGCCCCTCGCACTTCATCGCGAGCGTCGCCCGGTGGAAGTCCAGGAAGGCCCGCAGCATCTCGCGCTCGCCGCCGGTCAGCGGCGGGGCGGGGCGTTCGTCGGTGTTCACGGTGTCGGCTCTCCCTGCTCCGCGCCCGGCCCCCGCGGGCCGGGCTCCCCGGCCCGGACGACCGCCGGACCCTCGGGCCTGTCGCCGCCCCGCAGACGCGGGTTCGAGGACGGGCCCCAGCGGACTGTAGCGAAACGGCCACCGCACCCCCACCGGTTTTCCCTCCGGCAGCACCCCGCCCCGGAACTCCACTCCGCTCACTCACCGTGTTCACGATCTCACCGGTTTGGGTACGTACCTCGGCGCGCCCGAGGGCCGGGCGCGGCGACCAGGCGAGCAGCAGGAGACCGGACGACCCATGGACCAGAACCGCATCCCCCCGACCGTCCGCCGGACGTACGGCGCGGACGACCTCAGCACCGCCCCGTCATTCGGCGGCGGCTTCATCAACTTCGGCTACTGGCAGGGCATGGACCTCACCGCCCCGACCCCCGAGGACCGGGTGCACAGCCAGGAGCAGCTGTACCGCCGGGTGCTGTGGGAGTTCCCCGAACCGCGCGAGCACCGGCGGCTGGCCGAGGTCGGCTGCGGCCGCGGCCTCGGCGCCGCCCTCGCGCTGCGCGAGTTCCGCTTCGCCACCGTCACCGGGGTCGACATCCACCCCGACCAGGTCGAACGCGCCCGCGCGGTCAACGCCAAGGCCCTCGCCACCTACCCCGACCGCCTCGCCTACACCCTCGGCCCGGCCGACGACCTCCCCTTCGCCGACGGCTCCCTGGACGGCGTCTACTCCGTCGAGGCCGCCCAGCACTTCCGCGAGCTCACCGGCTTCGCCCACGAGGCCGTCCGGGTGCTGCGCCCCGGCGGCCGCCTGGTCGTCACCACCTTCTTCACCGCCGACGGGCCCGACGTCGCGGAACGCCTCAGCATCCTGCTCGGCAGCTTCGCCGACGGCCTCGACGTCCCCCACCCGCTCTCGGCCTTCACCGCCGACCTCGGCAAGGCCGGCTTCGGCGACGTGACCGCCACGTCCATCGGCGCCGACGTCTGGCCCGGCCTCGACCGCTACCTCGCCGACACCGTCCCGCCCGGCCACTGGAGCCGCAACTTCCACCACGCCTGGCGCACCGGCCTGCTCGACTACCACGTCGTCACCGCCGATCTCGCCTGAGCCCGTCCGCCGCTGCCCACCACCACCCACCGGTGCCCGCCCCGGACGGCCTCACGGACGGTTCCGTGGCGGCGGCCCGGCGGCGACCGCGACGGAGTAGCGTGGGAGGCAACCGAGGACATTCCGCACACCGGCATCAGCGTCGGCGTCGCCCTGGGTCTGACGGGTCCCTCGCGGACCGGACGGGCGGCTTCGCATGATGCCGGTTCCTCTCCCCTATCCCTCACCCTCCGGACCGTGGCCGCCGCAGGGCTCCCCGCTGCTGCCGCGCCTGCTGCTGGAGCCCACGATGACGCGGGGCGGCGTCTTCGACGGGGCCTGGTGGCCCCGCTCCAACCGCGTCGCCGCCGAGCTGCCCGACCTGATCACCGCGCTCGGTGCCCACTTCGGGCGCATCGTCCGGGTCGGTCTCGACACGGCGACCTGGGCGGGGGTGCCGAGGTCCGTCGTGGTCAACGGCCTGATGATCAAGATCAACTGGTTCGCCGGGAGCGACGCGACGATCAGCGTCACCCGGGGCTTCCAGGACCACATCCTCCTGCTGGTGGTGCCACCCGGCACCGACGCGCTGACGGCCGCCTCCGCGATGGCCGGCGCCTCGGCGACCGGGAACCACACGCCGGCGGCCGAACTGCTGCTCGCCCGCGCAATGCGGAGCGGCCCGGGCCCGGACGCACCGGACGGACCCCCGACACGGCTCCCGATCTGAGCACGCCCCGGGACCCGCGCGGGCCCCGGAACGTCACAGGCCGTCCCCACCTCACGGTGGGAACGGCCTGTGACCTTCAAGAACGCCGGTTCGGACGACGCGGGCCCGGGCCCGCGCCCCGCCCCCGGCCGGGGGCGGTGGTCCTACAGCGGGCGGATGTTCTCGGCCTGCGGGCCCTTCTGGCCCTGCGTGACGTCGAACTCGACCTTCTGGCCCTCGAGCAGCTCGCGGAAGCCGCTGGCGTTGATGTTCGAGTAGTGGGCGAAGACGTCGGGGCCGCCACCCTCCTGCTCGATGAAGCCGAAGCCCTTTTCCGCGTTGAACCACTTCACGGTACCGGTGGCCATGGGAGATCTCCTTCGAGAGACTTTTCGAAGCCTGCACGGTGCAGACTTTCGCGTCGCCGCGATGAGAACCCACCGGGAAAGATCCGGAAAAACAGAAAATGCGCCCGCAGCGATCAGCAGGCGCACACAAAGTCCATGGGAACCACAACTGCAACTACCTCGACTGTAGCAGGATCCGGTCCCGACCGGCGGAAAATCCGGGGGAATTTTCCGGCCCGGCCACCGGATGGCGGTACCTCCGGCCCCGCCGCACCCGGAACGCCCTTGGTCCGGGAGGAACTTGCCGCCACGCCCCGCCACGCCGCCCGGTCCGGAATCTTTCTCCGGGCTGCCACCCCGCCCCCCGACCGGAGGATTCCCGGCGACGGGAAATCCGCTGCTCCCCACCGGCCCGGCGGGCGGGTTTTCGGAGCATACTGGCCACGATGAGTAAAACACCGGCAGTCCGACGCCCCCTTCCCACCAGCCCTTTCAAAGCCAAGCCCGACAAACCGCCCAAGCACTTCGCGGTGGGTGACCGCGTCACCCACGACAGGTACGGTCTCGGCCGCGTCATCGAGGTGGAGGACGGAGCCAGCGCCGCGGTGCTGGTCGACTTCGGCTCGCGACAGGAGCGGATAACGCCGCCGTACGCGGCGATGTTCGTCCTCTGACCGGCGCTCCGACGACGGCACCGGCCCCTCCCCGGGAGCCGGTGAACCGAAGCGCGGGGCAGCGCCGTTGGAGTCAGTGGTGGGCGGTCGGCGTGTTGTGGGGCACGCCGCCGCACACCACGAGCACTCTGCGCACCGCACCGACGCCGCACACCACGAGAACGCCGCGCGGCAGGACGGCGGCCCGGGCCACGGGCCAGGCCGCCGACGAGGAAGCCCCCACCGGAGCACGGTACTGCCGTGCTCCGGTGGGGGCTTCGTCGTTCCCCGGACGCCCCGGACCGCCCCGACGGGCCCACCCTCGACGGCGGGCGGGCGGTGCGCCACACTCTCCCCAGCAGCACCCGCGCTCCCAACGCACCGGTACGACGTCGCGACCCACCGCCACAACGGAGAGCCACACGGTGACCACTCGTCAACTGCTGGAGATCCCCTTCTCGTCCGGCCGGTCCGGGGCCGGCCCGGCCACCTGGGGGCAACGCGCCATCTGGGACGCCGTGAGCCGGCTGCCCGCGGCCGACGCACCGCGGTACAACATCGGCACGGCGGCGCCGATCGACCCGGGGCTGCCTCTCCCCGTCGTGCTGGGCGGCCTGGAGCAGCTGCTGCACCTGCACGACTCCCTGCACACCAGGCTGCTGCCGGACGGCGACGGCGGTCTGCGCCAGGTCGTCGACCCGGACGGACGGCTGGCGGTGGAGGTCCGCACCTGCCCGGGCAGCGCCGGCCCGGGCAGCACCGGCGTGGCGGAGGCCGGCGCGCGGCTGCACGAGGAGCTGTCCGCCCGGCCGTTCGACACCGCCGAGCAGTGGCCGCTCCGGGTCGGCGTGGTGGAGGCCGACGGGCTGGCCCGCTACGTCAGCCTGGTGCTCTCGCACACGGCGGTCGACGGCTCCGGGATGAACCGCCTGGTGGCGGACCTCACCGCGCTCTGCCTCGGCAGCTCACCGGCGGACCTGGCCGAGCTGCGCGAGCCCGCCCGGCAGCCGCTGGAGGAGGCGGCGTTCCAGGACTCCGAACGCGGCCGGAAGCGCGACGCGGGAGCCCGCAAGCAGTTCCTGCGCAAGCTGCGCCTGGGCCCGGCCCGGCTGTTCCCGCCGCCCGCCCCGCCGGCACCGGACGCCCCCGCCGCGCCGTTCCCGAACGCCGTCCTGCGCTCCCCCGCCCTGCCCGCGGCGGTGGAGCGGGTGGCCGCCGCGCACCGGGTGAGCTCCTCCTCGGTGCTGCTGGCGGCGACGGCCGCGATGACGGCCCGGCTGTCCGGCACTCCGGAGGCGGTACTCAACGTCGTGGTGAACAACCGCTTCCTGCCCGAGCTGACCAACGCGGTGAGCGTCGTCGCGGGCGACGGCCTGTTCCACCTCCCGGACGCCACGGCCGAGTTCGGCGACGTCGTCCGGCGCACCCACGCCGCCGCGATCGGTTCCTACCGGCACGCCTACTACGACAAGCTCCGGTTGAGCACCGAGATCGAGCGGCTCGCCGCCGAGGGCGTTCCGCTGGCCGACCGGTCGTGCGTCTTCAACGACACGCGCGAGCTGGTCCCGGCGGCACCGGAGCCCGACGGGGGCCCTCGGCAGGAGACCACCCTCAGCTGGCCGGTGGAGTTCGAGCCGCGCCCCGGCCTGACCTACGCCCTGGACGCGCTGCAGTCCCCCGAGGCCCTGAGCCTGGCCATGACCGCCGACCCGGCGGTGCTCCCGCGCCCGGCGATGGAGCGCTTCCTCTACGGGATCGAGGAGTTGATCCTCACCGAGGCCCACACCGTCGGGGCCGACCACTCCGGGTCGGACCCGCGGGCCTGACCGTCCGGCCCGGCAAGTGCGGCCGCGGGCGCGGTGGTTGACCATCCCTCGTGTTCAACCACCGCACCCCGCAGTCGAATCACGGCAGCGCCGCCCGTCCCGACCGTAGGCTGAGCCCATGCGGATCCTCATTCTCGGCGGCACCTCCTTCGTCGGCCGCGCGATCGCGGACGACGCCCTGCGCAGCGGTGCCGAGGTCACCCTGTTCACCCGGGGCCGGACCAACCCCGGCCTCTTCCCGGACGCCGTCCACCTGATCGGCGACCGCGACACCGGCGACTACGACGCCCTGCGCGGCGGTTCCTGGGACGCCGTCGTGGACGTCACCGGCTACCGCCCGCACCAGGTCGACCAGGCGATGGACGCACTCGGCGACCGGGTCGGCCGCTACCTCTTCGTCTCCAGCCACTCGGTCTACGAGCAGGAGGGCCTCGCGCCCGGCTCGGACGAGTCCGCCCCGCTCCGGGCGCCGCTGCGCGAGGCGGCGCAGCTGACCGACGCGACGTACGGCCGGCTCAAGGTGGCCTGCGAGGACGACGTGAGGGCCCGCTACGGCGATCGGGCGACGATCGTGCGGCCCGGAAAGGTGGCGGGCCCGCACGACGACCAGCGCGGGCTCACCTACTGGGCCCGCCGGGCCGCCCAGGGCGGGCGGATCGCACTGCCGGGGCGCCCGGAGCAGCCCGTCCAGCTGGTCGACGTGCGCGATCTGGCCCGGCTGGTGGTCCGGCTGGTCCGGGACGACCGGGCGGGCGCCTTCCACGCCGTCGGTCCGGCCGAGCCGACCACCCTGGGCGCCCTGATCGCCACCTGTGCCGAGGCGGCGGGCACCGAGGCGGAGGTCGTCCCGGTGCCGCCGGAGAGCTCACCGCAGATGTTCTTCCCGCTGGTGCGGCCGGAGCCGACCTGGTCCGGCCAGCAGCGCAGCGCGGCCCGGGCGCGCGCGGCCGGCCTGCCGGCGACCCCGCTCGCGGTGACGGCCGCCGACGTCCTCGCCTGGGACCGGGAGCGCGGCGAGCCGCCGCTCGGCCACGGCTTCACCCCCGAGCAGGAGGCCCTCGCCCTGGCGAGCGTCGCGCGGTCGCGCTGACCGGTCCCGGTGCCGCGGTCCCGCTGAAGGGGCGCTCACCCGGCCGGATCCGCGCCGGGCGTGCCTCAGACCTGGCCCGGTCCGCCGCCGGCCGACAGGGACTCCTCCTCCTCCTCGGCCGGGGCCTCGGCCTGCACGCCCGGACGCAGACCGACCATCGCCACCACCGCGGCGGCGGCCATGAAGGCCGCCATCCAGTAGAGGACCGTCTGGGTGGCGTGGGCGAAGTCGACCCGGAAGAAGTCCGGGATCGCCGAGGTGCTCCCGCCACCGCTCTGGGCCTGGACCTGGGAGAGGTGCGCGGCCGTGGACTCCGCCTGGTCCTGCGGCAGGCCCTGGGCGACCAGGGAGTCGGTCAGCCCGGACCGCAGGTCGGTGACCAGGACGGTGCCGAGCACGGCCAGTCCCAGGCTCGCGGCGTAGTTGCGGACGGTCTGGGTGATGCCGGTCGCCTCGCCGTAGGACAGCCGGGAGGCGCGGTTGACGGCGTCCGTGCTGGCCGGGCTGAGCATGAAGCCCATACCGGCGCCGGCCAGCACGATGTCCCACTGCTGCTCGCTGAAGCTCAGCGTGGTGGCATCGCCCGCCCACAGGTAGAACCCGACGGCGGCCAGCACGCACCCGAGCACCACCGGCCGCTTCGCGCCGCCCCGGTCGAGCATCCGGCCGCCGAGCTGCGAGGCGATCACGAACCCGATGAAGAAGTAGAGCAGGAAGATGCCGGCCTCGGAGGAGGAGTCGCCGAGCGCGATCTGCGCGTACTCGCTGGAGAAGAAGAACACCGGGACGAACGCCAGCATCGAGATGCCGAGCACCACGTTCTGCACGGAGAACGCGCGGATGCGGAAGATGTCCACCTGGATCAGCGGCGAGGCCGTGCGCTTCTCGACGACCGCGAAGACGACCAGCAGCAGCACCCCCGCCGCGATGCAGAGCCCGATCGCCGGGTTGGACCAGCCCCAGACCTGCGACTGCTGGAACCCGAAGACGCTCAGCCCGACGCCGCCGGCGATCAGGACCAGGCCCCGGTAGTCCATGGGCGCGGGCCGGCTCTGCGTCACCGGCTTGGAGATCGCGATCAGCACCAGCGCGATCGCGGCCACCGGCAGGTTCACCCAGAAGATGGCCCGCCAGGTCCATTCGGTCAGGTAGCCGCCGAGGACCGGGCCGATCGCGGTCAGACCGCCCGCGATGCCGAAGAACAGGGCCAGGGCCCGCCCCCGCTCGCGCAGGGCGAAGTTCTGCACGACGATCGCCAGCGCCGCCGGGAACATGATGGCGCCGCCGACGCCCTGGACGGCGCGGAAGGCGATCAGCCAGGCCTCGGCCAGGCTCCCGGTGGGGGTGAAGCCGCAGCAGGCCGAGGCGCCGGCGAAGACCAGCACGCCGAGCACCACCATCTTGCGGTGCCCGACGGTGTCGGCGAGCCGCCCGCCGAAGGCGAAGAACGCCGCCAGGGTGAGCAGGTAGGCGTTGACCACCCACTGCACGCCCGTGCTGGTGAGGTCCAGCTCGTGCTGGATGTTCGGTACGGCGATCGACACGATGGTCTGGTCGATGAAGGTCATCGAGACGGCGAAGATCATCGCCGCCAGCACCAGGTAGCGCGGGGATCCGCCGGCGGGAGCAGTGCTCACGGTTCGCTCTTCCCTCCGGGGTGCGTCCGCGCGTCGACTGCCGGCGGATCACCTGTGGGACGGGCCCGTACCCCGGCGGGGCGAGCCCGGCTGCTGCCGTTGGTTCGGCGGATCTCATGCTAGGGCCGGGCCCGACGGGCCGCCCGACGGAGCGGTGCGGACGGGTCACCCGGCGCGGGGGCCTCGCGCCGGGTGACCGGGCGCCTCGGGCCCGGGCCCCCGTCAGTGCCCTTCGTCGTGCACCGAGTTGGTCTCCTGGATCTTCTTCCAGGACTTGGGCTCCACCGGCACCCCGCCGCCGGACTGCCCGTCGGCCCGCCCCGCGTCCGCGCCCGGTGCGAGCGAGGCCTTCGCCGGCGCCCCCGCGGGCACCGGGCCGAGGGCCGGCTTGGAGGCGGTGAACAGCCAGGTGTTCAGGAGGTCGCCGAGCTTCTTCCCGGAGACCTTCTCCGCGTACGCCCGGAAGTCCGCGATGGTGGCGTTGCCGTAGCGCCGCTCGGTGGGCCAGCCCTTGAGGATCCGGAAGAACGCGTCGTCCCCGACGGTGTTGCGCAGCGCCTGGACGGCCACCGCACCGCGGTCGTAGACGGCGCCGTCGAACTGGTTGTCCGGGCCCGGGTCACCCGGCTTGACGGTCCAGAACCTGTCGTCGGCCGGGTGCGAGGCGTAGACGTAGTCGGCGAGCTCCTGCGCGGTGCCCTCGTTCTCGTGCTCGGACCAGAGGAACTGCGCGTACCGGGCGAAGCCCTCGTTCAGCCAGATGTCGCTCCAGCCCGAGAGCGAGACGCTGTCGCCGTACCACTGGTGGGCCAGCTCGTGGACGACCACCGAGGTGTTGGAGCCCTTCGCGAACTGCCGGGGGCTGTAGTAGACGCGGGTCTGGGTCTCCAGGGCGAAGCCGGTCCTGGTGTTGGGCACGTACCCGCCGACGGAGCTGAACGGGTACTCGCCGAAGTAGCCGCTCAGCCAGTCGACGAGTTCCCCGGTGCGCTCGACGCTGGCGCGGGCGGCGTCCGCGTTGTCGCCGAGGTCCTTGCTGTAGGCGTTGTAGACGGGCAGCCCGCCCGGGGTCGTGTCGGTGGTGACGTCGAACTTCCCGACCGCGAGGGTGGCCAGGTACGTCGCCTGGGGCTTGTTCTCGCGCCAGCTGAAGCGGGTCCACCCGGCCTGCGAGCTCTTCCCGGCGAGGACGCCGTTGCTGATCACCTCGTTGCCGTCCGGCACCAGCACGGAGACGTCGAAGGTGGCCTTGTCGCTCGGGTGGTCGTTGCTGGGGAACCACCACCAGGCCGATTCGGGCTCCCCGGCCGCGACGGCACCGTCGGGCGTGCGCTGCCAGGCGGTGAAGCCGTACTTCTTCACGGTGGACGGGACGCCCTTGTAGCGGACGACCACGGTGGCCTGGGCGCCCTTGGCGAGCGGCCGGGCGGGCGTGACCTCCAGCTCCTGCTCCCCGCTGGCGGCGAAGGCGGCGGGCCGCCCGTTGACGCGGACCTCCTGGACGTCCAGCGCGAAGTCCAGGTTGAAGCGGGAGAGGTTGTCGGTGGCCGTGGCGAGGATGGTGGTGGTGCCCTCCAGCTCGTCGGTGGCGGGCTGGTACTTCAGCCGGATGTCGTAGTGCGAGATGCGGTAGCCGCCGTTGCCGTAGGTCGGGTAGTAGGCGTCGCCGGCCCCGGCCGCGCCGGGTTTGAAGTCGGCGGCCGCGGCGGGGACGGTCAGGAGCAGGCTCAGGGCGCCGGCGGCGGCGGAGACGATCAGCCTCTTGCGCACGTGGTCCTCCAGGATCATTGGGACGAAGGGTCGGATCGATCCTTGTCCCGGTGCGCCCCGCTCCACTCCCGGATTGTGAGATGTTCATGATAAGAAACAGGCCGAAATCACGCCGCCGCGCCCCGGACACCCGCCTCAACACTCCCGGGGGCCGCACCGGCCCCACGCGCCGCTCCCCGCAGGGCCCTCACCCCCCGAGCGCCACCGGCGCCCGCACCAGCGAGCCGTACTCCGTCCACGAGCCGTCGTAGTTCTTCACGTGCTCGTACCCGAGCAGCTCGGTCAGCGCGAACCAGGTGTGCGCGGAGCGCTCCCCGATCCGGCAGTAGGCGATCACCTCGCGCTCCGGCTCCACCCCGTTGGCCGCGTACAGCGCCCGCAGCTCCTCCGCCGAGCGGAACGACCCGTCGTCGTTGGCCGTCTGCGACCAGGGGACGTTGACCGCGCCCGGGATGTGCCCGGGCACCTGCGCCTGTTCCTGCGGCAGGTGCGGCGGGGCGATCAGCTCGCCCCGGAACTCGGCCGGTGAGCGGACGTCGACCAGCACCGCGTCCGAGCCGGGCTTGGCGAACACCTCGGCCTTGCCGAGCACCTCGTCGCGCAGCGCGCGCAGCTCAGGCCGCTCCGGCCCGGCCAGTCGGTAGGAGGTGTGCTGGTAGTCCATCACCTCCTGGGTGAGCGCCCGCCCCTCCAGCTCCCACTTCTTGCGCCCGCCGTCCAGCAGCCGCACCGGGCCGAAGCCGCGCAGCCGCAGCAGCCAGTAGGCGTAGGCGGCGAACCAGTTGTTGTTGCCGCCGTAGAGCACCACGCCGGTGTCGTCCTCCACCCCGGCCGCCCGCAGCAGGTGCTGGACGCCCTCCCGGTCGACGTAGTCGCGTCCGATCCGGCTGTGCAGGTCGGTGGTCCAGTTCCAGCCGACGGCGCCGGGGATGTGGTCCCGGTCGTAGGCGGTGCTGTCCTCGTCCACCTCGACGACCCGGACCGTCCCGTCGTCCAGGTGGTCGGCCAGCCACTCGGTGCGGACCAGCGTCTCGGGGTGCGCGTAGCCGTTGCCGGTCATCCGGGGGCCTCCTTCGCTCTGCCCGGGGCCGCCGGGCGGAGCGCCCGGGACCGCACTGGACCGGGCCCGCGGGCGCGCACGCACCGGTGCACCGCGGACGGACCGGCCACTATCGAACGTACGTCGGACGCGGCACCCGGGCCACCCCGGGAGTGGGCCCGCGATCGGGGACGCCCACGAACGCCGGACGGCCCGGGGCCCGGCCGCTGCCGGTCACCGGGCCGTCCCGTGGGTCGGCGGGTTCCGTCCGCCTCAGGAGAAGATCACCGAGCGGAGCCTCAGGCGGTCGCCGAGCTTCTTGCCCGGGTTCATCACGTAGTAGGTGTCGCCGTCGCAGTGCGCGTCGAGGAAGACGGTGGCCGTCGAGGTGGTGAAGTTCTCCGGCGCGAAGGCCGGCAGGTTCCCGATGTCCGGCAGGTCGATGCACACGCGGCTCTCCGGGTCGGCCAGTCCGGTCGGGATCCCGATCGGCGGGACCCCGACCCTGTAGAGGAAGTCACCGGTGGCCGCGGTGGCGGAGGTGGGGACGGCGAGGACGAGGGTGGCGGCGCTGGCGAGGGCCAGAACGGTGTTGCGCAGACGCATGGGTGAGGGCCTTTCAGGTGGTACGCGGCGGTACCGGGTTCATTGGTGCGAGATCACCCTAGAGGCCGAAAATCCGCAGAAACGGTTCATCTAGTGCACCCTTTCGAGTGGTTTAAGCGGAAAGGCCGCGACCTTTCGGCTCACCCATGGCCCCCTCAGTTCGGCGGAGCCGTGAAGTAGTAGCCCGAGTCGACCAGCACCGGCAGGTACGCCTTCAGCGCGGCGACGGTCTGCGAGCGGTCCCCGCCACCGTCGTGGTTGAGCACGATCGCCCCGGGCCGGACGTCCTTGAGGATCCGGTCGGTGATCGCCGAGGTGCCGGGCCGGGCCCAGTCCCGCGGGTCCACCGACCAGGCCATGTTCCGCATCCCGAGGTCCGCGGCCACCTTGAGCGACTCCGTCGACCAGTCGCCGCCGGGCGCCCGGAACCAGGTGGGCAGCCGGCCGGTGGTCCGGTGCAGCAGGTCCGAGGTGCGCTCCAGCTCGTCCCGGACCTTGCCCTCGGACAGGTTCCGCAGGTCCGGGTGGGTCCAGGTGTGGTTGGCGATGTGGTGGCCCCGGTCGGCGATCTCCCGCACCAGCTCCGGGTACTGGACGGCGTTCTCCCCGATCAGGAAGAAGGTCGCCCGGATCCCGTGCTGCTGGAGCAGGGACAGCACGGTCGGCGTGTACCGCGGGTCCGGGCCGTCGTCGATGGTGAGGGCCACCACCCGCCGTTCCGCGTCGAGCTCGTACACCGGCTTGCTCTCCGCCGTGGAGATCGTGTGGCGGACGGTCTCGACGCTCGGCCCGGCCGGGGCGGCGGCGGCCGGTGGCGCCGAGGGCGCGGCGGACGGCGTGACCGGGGCCGCGCCCGGTGTCGCCTCGGGGCCGGCCAGGGACTCGTTGAACCCCTCGGGCGCCGCCGCCGCGGTGGGGCCGCCCCCACCGCCCCAGGGGCTCCGGCAGCCGGCGGCGGCTCCGAGCAGGGACATCCCGGCGGCGACCAGCAGCAATCTTCGCGAAGTAATCTGACGATCTGACGACATGTCGAATGCTTCCCCCGGCGGACATCGCCGCTCCCCGCGCGTGACCCCGACGGACCCGATCACCACTCCGACGGCCCAAGGCGGCCGCACCCCCGGCCGTCCGTACGCCACACTTCCCGGACCGGGCACCCGGCGCCCCCGGGGGGCCGCTACGCTGAGCCTCCCCAGTATGATGATCTGCCATCAGAGGACGTGGCCATGACGACAAGTCAGGACTTCCCCGACCAGGGCACCCGCGACGAGGACGCCGCCGAGCCGAGCCAGTGGGAACGTTTCGGCGTCGACACCACCGCCCCGCACTCCGCACGCGTGTACGACTACTGGCTGGGCGGAAAGACCAACTTCCCGCCGGACCGCGCCATGGGGCAGGCAATCGAGGAGGCCGTGCCGAGCGTCAAGGAGATGGCCAAGGCCAACCGCGCCTTCCAGGGCCGGGCCGTCCGCCACCTCGCCCGGGAGCACGGCATCCGGCAGTTCCTCGACCTCGGCACCGGCATCCCCACCTCGCCCAACACCCACGAGATCGCCGAGGCCGTCAGCCCCGGCACCCGGGTGGTCTACGTCGACAACGACCCGATCGTGCTCGCGCACGCCCGCGCCCTGATGGTGTCCAGCCCGGCCAGCCGCACCACCTACATCCACGCCGACCTGCGCAAGCCCGAGGAGCTGTTCGCCGACCCGGCGCTCACCGCCACCCTCGACCTCACCCAGCCGGTCGGGCTGCTGATGATCGCCGTACTGATGCTGATCGCCGACGAGGACGACCCCTGGGGCCGGGTCGCCGCCCTGCGCGACGCCCTGCCCGCCGGCAGCTGCCTCGCCCTCACCACGCCGACCCAGGACTTCGACCCGGTGGCCGTCGGCAAGGTCACCGAGGCCGCCCGGGCCGGTGGGATGACCCTCGTCCCGCGCACCCACGACGACGTCCTGCGCTTCTTCGACGGCTGGGACCTGGTCGAGCCCGGGCTCGCCCCCGTCCTCGGCTGGCGCCCGGACGGCGAGCCGCCGGCGGACCCGAAGGCCGCCTACTACTGGGGCGGCGTCGCCGTGAAGCGCTGACCGGACGGGCCCGATGGGAGGCCGCGACTCCCACCGGGCCCGTTCCGCTCACTTCAGCAGCCGCGACAGCCGCCGGTCCGCCAGCGGCTTGCCCCCGGTCTGGCAGGTCGGGCAGTACTGCAGCGAGGAGTCCGCGAAGGAGACCTCGCGCACGGTGTCCCCGCAGACCGGGCAGGGCAGACCGGTGCGGCCGTGCACCCGCAGCCCGAGCTTCTTCTCCGCCTTCAGCTCCCCCGCCGCCAGCCCGCGCGAGCGCTCCACCGCGTCCCGCAGGGTGGTCCCGAGGGCCTCGTACAGCCGTGCCGTCTCCTCGTCGGTCAGGCTGGACGCCAGTTTGAAGGGCGACATCCGGGCCGCGTGCAGCACCTCGTCCGAGTAGGCGTTGCCCACCCCGGCCAGCACGGTCTGGTCCCGCAGCACGCCCTTGAGCCGGCGCCGTTCGCCGTGCAGCAGGGCCGCGAAGTCGGCCGCGGTGAACGCCGGGTCCAGCGGGTCCGGACCGAGCCGGGCCACCCCGGGCACCTCGGCCGGGTCCGCCACCACGTAGACCGCCAGGCCCTTCTTGGTGCCGGCCTCGGTCAGGTCGAAGCCGTCCCCCGCCTCCCCCGCCAGGCGCAGCCGCAGCGCCAGCGGGTTGCGCGGGCTCGGGCGGGGCGGCTCGGCGGGCAACGCGTCCTTCCAGCGCAGCCAGCCGGCCCGGGCCAGGTGGACCACCAGGTGCAGCCCGCCGGCCTCGACGTCCAGGAACTTGCCGTGCCGGCTCACCCCGCCGACCGTCCGGCCCTCCAGCGCCGTCACCGACGGGTCGTAGGTCTTCAGCGCGCTGATCGCCACCGGCTGCACGCGGGCGATCTCGCGCCCGGTCAGCCGCTCGGCCAGGAAGGCGCTCAGCGCCTCGACCTCCGGCAGCTCCGGCATGCGCCCAGTCTCCCGCAGCCCCGCGCCGGGCGCCCGCCGGTGCCCGACCGCCGGCCGGTGCGGGCCCTGGACCGGCGGCCGGGCCGCACCCGCTTTGCCCGGGCACCGTCCGCGGGCGCAGGCTGGTACCTGAGGAGGGCGCATGAACACCCTTGAGGAACAGATCGACGTCGCCGCCCCCGTCCTCGCCGCCTGGGAGCAGCTGCACCGGGTCCACGAGTACCCGCGGTTCGTCGACGGCGTGCACAGCGCCCACCCGCACGGCCGGAACCTGGCACACCTCGGGGTGGCGATCGGCGGCGCCGAGCGGGCCGTGGACACCGAGATCACCGACCGCGGCCGGGGCCGGGTGATGTCCTGGCGCACGCTCGACGGGATCCCGCTGAGCGGCGCCTTCGCCCTGCTGCCGCTGGACGCCCGGCGGACCAGGGTGCAGATCCGGGTGGAGTACGACCCGGCGGCGCTGCGCGAGGCGATCGGCGGGCCCGGCGGGTTCGCCCTGGCCGGGGCGATCGAGCGGGCGGTCCGGGGGGACCTGGAGCACTTCCGCGAGCTGGTCGAGGCCCGGGTGAGTCCGCCGGGGCCGGACCGGTAAGGACGACATAAGGCCAGCTCAGAGCGGGTGGTGAGGCTGTTCACAGCGGGCCCTCGGGCCGCCGGGTTCGCCGTCGACCTGTGGCAGACTCGATGGCGATGGACATCGGCCCGGTCACCAGGACGCTTCGCGCGGCGGTCTTCGCCGCGCTCGTCGTGCTGCTCGCCGGGCTCGGCCAGGTGGTGGTCACCGGCCGCGCGCTGCCGGTCGGCACGCTGGCCCTCGCCTCCGTCGCCGTGTTCGCGGCGGCCTTCGCCGTGGCCGGCCGCGAACGCGGCTACCCGGCGGTCGCGGCGGTGTTCCTGCCGCTGGAGCTCGGCGTCAGCGCCCTGTTCGACCTCGCGCAGACCTCCTGCCCGTCCCTGCCGCCCGGCTCCGCGCACGGCTTCCAGCCGCTGCTCTGCGGCGGCGGCTCGCTGGGCGGCTTCCTGCTCGGCCACGGCGTCTCCCAGCAGACCGGCGTCCTGCTGCTCCTGCTGCTGCACACCGTGATCGCGCTGTCCGCGGCCTTCTGGCTGCGCCGGGCGGACGCCGCGCTGGCCCGTCTCGCCCGCGCCGTCCGGATGCTGGGCGATTTCCTGCACCGGCACGTCCCGGCGGCCGCCCGCTGGCTGCGGCTGCTCGCCGCACCCGTCCCGGCCCGGCCGGTGGCGCGGGTGCCGTTCCCCCGGGCCAGCCGGGCCCTGGTGCCCGCCGAGGACGTCGTCGTCCGCCCGGCCGTCCGGCGCGGTCCGCCGGCGTTCGCCCCGGCCGGCTGAGCCCCGGCGCGTCCCGCGGTCCCCACGGACCGCTCCCGACGCGTCCCCGCCTCGACCGGTCCTCTCGCCCGCGCGCAGCCCCGCCCCCGAGCCGGCGCGCGCCGCCCCTCCGCACGCCCGAGAGCACAGGACGACGACACCCATGAGCAACACCCGCAAGACCGCCGCCAAGACCAACGCCACCGAGCGGATGCGCGCCGCCCGCGCCCAGGCCGAGCGCTCCGACCGGATCCGCCGCCGGGTGGTGGTCGGCGCCGCCTCCGCCGCCGTGCTGGCCCTCGCCGCGGGCGTGGCCCTCGCCGTCGGCGGCTCCTCCGGCTCCGGCGACGCGGCCGCGAACGGCCCGCTGGTCGTCCCGGCGAACGCGGGCGGCCCGAACGGCACCGTGATCACCTACGGCAAGGCCGACGCCCCGCACACCCTGGAGGTCTACGAGGACTTCCGCTGCCCGTTCTGCGAGCAGCTGGAGACCACCACCGGTGCGACCATGCAGCAGCTCGCCGACGCGGGCACCTACAAGATCGAGTACCACCTGGCGACGTTCCTGGACAAGAACCTGGGCGGCAAGGGCTCGCGCACCGCGCTGGCCGCGGCCGGGGCCGCGCTGAACGAGGGCGTGGACAAGTTCAAGCAGTTCCACGACGTGCTCTACGCCAACCAGCCCGACGAGCGCAGCGACGCCTTCGGCGACGTCAACCACGTCCTCGACCTGGCCGGCAAGGTCCCCGGCCTGAAGACCGACGGCTTCGTCAAGGCCGTCCAGGACGGCACCTACGCGCCGTGGGCGGCCAAGGTGAACGAGGAGTTCAACAACAGCGACGTCACCGGCACCCCGACCGTCAAGCTGGACGGGAAGAAGCTGGACGTCCTCACCGGCGGCAAGGCCGTCAGCCCCGAGCAGTTCACCGCGCTGGTCAAGCAGGTGACCGGATGACGACCGCCGCCCCCGCCGCGCGGACGTACGGTGCGAGCCGCCCGTTCGCCTGGCTGCTGCTGATCGGCGGCGCGGTCGGGCTGTTCGCCTCGGCGGTCCTCACCCTGGACAAGATCCGGCTGCTGAAGGACCCGTCGTACGTCCCGAGCTGCAACATCAACCCGATCATCAGCTGCGGCTCGATCATGCGCAGCGACCAGGCGGAGGCCTTCGGCTTCCCCAACTCGCTGCTCGGCCTGGTCGGCTTCGCCGTGGTCGTCGCGGTCGGCGCCGGGCTGCTCGCCGGGGCCTCGTACCGGCGCTGGTTCTGGCTCGGGCTGCAGGCCGGGACGGTCTTCGGCATCGGCTTCGTGACCTGGCTGATGTACCAGGCGCTGTACTCGATCGGGGCGCTCTGCCCGTACTGCATGGTGGTCTGGGCCGCGATGATCCCGCTGTTCTGGTACACCACGCTGCACAACCTGCGCTCCGGGGTCATCCCGACCGGCCGCGCCCTGCGCCCGGTGGTCCGCGAGGCCGCCCGCTACCACTGGGTCGTCCCGGCGCTCTGGTACGCGGTGATCGCGCTGCTGGTGCTCAACCGGTTCTGGTACTACTGGTCGACCCTGCTCTGAGCACCGCCGGAGCACCCCGCCGGGCCCGCGCCCGCCACCTCCCTTCCCGGGGGTGGCGGGCGCACTGCCGGCGGGCGCACTGCCCGCGGGCTCGGAAGCGGTCGGCTCAGAACCGGTGGGCCGCGACCTCGGCGAGCAGCTCGGCCCGGCGCTCCTCGGAGAGGAAGGAGGCGCGGAAGGAGTTCGCGGCGAGCAGCCGGAGGGTCTCCTGGTCCAGGGCGAGGGCCTGCTGCACGGCCCGGAGGTTGTCCTCGACGTAGCCGCCGAAGTACGCCGGGTCGTCGGAGTTGACGGTGACCAGCAGGCCGGCCTCCAGCATCTCGCGCAGCGGGTGGTCGGCGAGGGTGTCGATGCAGCGCAGCCGGACGTTGGAGAGCGGGCAGAGGGTGAGCGGGATCCGCTCGCGCACCAGCCGGGCGACCAGCTCGCCGTCCTCCAGGCAGCGCAGGCCGTGGTCGATCCGCTCGACGCCGAGGACGTCCAGCGCCTCGGTGATGTAGGAGGCCGGGCCCTCCTCCCCCGCGTGCGCGACCCGGTGCAGGCCGGCCTCCGCGGCGCGCCGGTACACCTCGCGGAACTTGGCCGGCGGGTGGCCGACCTCGGCCGAGTCGAGGCCGATGCCGGCGATCCGGTCGAAGTACGGGCGGGCGGCCTCGAAGGTCTCCAGCGCGGACTCGGCGGACTCGTCCCGCAGGAAGCACATGATCAGCCGGGTGCTGATCCCGTACCGCTCCTCGCTGCGCTCCAGCGCCGCGGTCAGCCCGTCGACCACGGTGCCGAGCGGCACGCCGCGCGCGGTGTGCGCCTGCGGGTCGAAGAAGATCTCCGCGTGCCGGACGCCCTGCTCGGCGGCCCGGGCGAGGTAGGCGTCGGCGAGGTCGGTGAAGTCCTGCCCGGTGCGCAGGACGGCCATCAGCGCGTAGTACAGGTCGAGGAAGGACTGCAGGTCGCTGAAGGAGTACGCCTTCCGCAGCTCCTCGGTGTCGGCGTAGGGCAGCGTGACGGCGTTGCGGGCGGCGAGGGCGAAGGCGAGTTCGGGCTCCAGGGTGCCTTCGATGTGAAGGTGGAGTTCGGCCTTGGGAAGCGGCATGGGAGATCTGTCCGAGCTGTAGGGGACGAAACGGATGATCCGGAAGGATTCATCCTACGTTCCGCTCCCTCCCGGTCGGCGCCCTCCGGAGGTGCTCGCGGCGCAGCGGGCGTCACCCCCGCGGGTGTACCGGGGGCGGCCAGCGGGCACCGGGTAGGAGGGGGCTTCCGCCGAGGAGGTACCGAGATGCGGCACGTCGACCCGCACGTCCGGCCCGAGGGCATCTCCCCGCACGCCCTGGGCAACGACACGCTCCTGCACGAGCTGGAACAGCTGCACCGCACCCGTCACGAGACCTTCCTGCACGGCTCGGAGGACGCGCTCCGGCGGCACACCCTGCGCACCGGACAGCTGGAGGCCGAGTACCTGCACCGCTTTCCCGACCGACTGGTGACGGCCGGCCGGACCAGGGCCGGCGCGCGGGCCCGCGAGGCCGCGGCCCGGGTGGAGTCGCTGCCCGAGTAGCGGCCTGCCCCGGCGGCCGACCGGGGCGTCCGGACCGGCCGCGCGGCGGCGCCCGGCGGGGACACGCCGGGCGCCGGTGGCGTGCCCGCGGGCGGGCCGTCGGGGAGGGTGAGAGGCGCAGCCGCACCGGACCCCGACCCCCCTGGGAGCCCCGCATGCCCATCGCCAGCGTCAACCCCGCGACCGGCGAGATCCTGGAGACCTTCGAGCCGCTCGACGCGGCCGGCGTCGAACGCAGACTGGCCCGCGCCGAGGCCGCGTTCCACAGCTACCGCACCACCCCCTTCGCCGCCCGCGCCGACCTGCTGCGCCGGGCCGCCGACCTGTTGGACCAGGACCAGGAGACGGTCGCCCGCACGATGACCGAGGAGATGGGCAAGCCGCTCACCGCCTCCCGGGCCGAGGCCGCCAAGTGCGCGAAGGCGATGCGCTGGTACGCCGACCACGCCGAGGCACTACTGGCCGACGAGCACCCGGACCCGGCCGACGTCGCCGACTCCGGCGCCGCCCGGGCCTACGTCCGCTACCGTCCGATCGGCGCGGTGCTGGCCGTGATGCCGTGGAACTTCCCGTTCTGGCAGGTGATCCGGTTCGCCGCGCCGGCCCTGATGGCGGGCAACGTCGGCCTGCTCAAGCACGCCTCCAACGTCCCGCGCACCGCGGTGGCGCTGGAGGAGCTCTTCCGGCGGGCCGGCTTCCCGGAGGGCTGCTTCCAGACCCTGCTGATCGGTTCGGGCGCGGTCGAGGGCGTCATCCGGGACCGCAGGGTGGCCGCGGTGACCCTCACCGGCAGCGAGCCGGCCGGCCGGGCGGTCGCCGCCACGGCGGCCGACGAGGTGAAGAAGGCGGTGCTGGAGCTCGGCGGCAGCGACCCGTTCGTCGTCATGCCCAGCGCCGACGTCGACGCGGCGGTGCGCACCGCCGTCCGCGCCCGGGCGCAGAACAACGGCCAGTCCTGCATCGCCGCCAAGCGCTTCATCGTGCACACCGACGTCTACGACCGCTTCACCGCGGGCTTCACCGAGGGGATGCGGTCGCTGCGCGTCGGGGACCCGATGGACGAGGCGACCGACGTCGGCCCGCTGGCCAGCCGCCAGGGCCGGGACGACCTGGAGGAGCTGGTCGAGGACGCCCGGACGCACGGCGCCCGGGTCGAGTGCGGCGGCGGGCGCCCGGAGGGCTGGGACACCGGGTACTTCTACGAGCCGACGGTGCTGACCGGCATCACCCCGGCGATGCGGATCCACCTGGAGGAGACCTTCGGCCCGGTGGCCACCGTCTACCGGGTCGCCGACCTGGACGAGGCCGTGGCGCTGGCCAACGACACGCCGTTCGGCCTGAGTTCCAACGTCTGGACCCGGGACGAAGGCGAGCAGGAGCGCTTCGTGCGCGACGTCCAGGCCGGCGGGGTGTTCTTCAACGGGATGACCGCCTCCCACCCCGCCCTGCCGTTCGGCGGCGTCAAGCGCTCCGGGTTCGGGCGGGAGCTGTCCGGGCACGGGATCCGGGAGTTCTGCAACGTCACCACGGTGTGGCTCGGCTGAGCGCTCCCGGACCGCACCGGTGCCCGGCCCGGGTCAGGAGGCCACGCGGTGCCTGCCCGGGCCGGGCGTCATCCACCGGGCGAGCACGCCGACCATGGCGACGGCCGTCAGGCCCCAGAAGATCGCCAGGACGACCATCACCCAGGTCTGGCTGATCTGGACGGCGACCATGCACAGACCGATCGAGAGCGCGATCATGACGGTCACCACGGTCGGGCTGAGGCTGAGCAGCCAGTGCCAGGCCCGGTGCATCCGGCTGGGGTTCGCCGGGGCGTCGGGGCCGGTTTCGGTTTCCTTGTAGGTCAGCAGGTCCATCGGGATCGCCTCCGGGTCTCGGGGGGCTGGCCGGATCCGCGGGGCTCAGGAGGCCTTGCGCGGAGCCGGGGACTTTCCGGTCGTGGTCCTTCCGGTCGTGGACTTGGCCGTCGCCGTCTTGGCCGCCGTGCTCTTGGCCTTCGTGCTCCTGCCCGTCGTGCTCTTGCCCGTCGACGGTCCGCCGGCCGCGGTGCCGCCGGCCGTCGTCTTCCGGGTCGTGGTCCGCTTCGCCGCGGCGGCCTTCGCGTCGGGCTCCGCCTTCTTCTTCGCCGGGGCGCGCCGGCGGGGCTCGGGCTTCCCCTCCTCCTCCGGGGCCTCCTCCGGCGCGTCCTCCGCCGGGCCCTGGCCCCGCCCGCTCCTGGCCTGCTTGAGGCTGGTGCGCAGCGCCTCCATCAGGTCGATCACGTTGTCGGGCGCCTCGCCGGGCTCCTCCTCGTGCGGGACCTCCACGCCCTCCAGCCGGGCCGTGATCACCTGCTGGAGCGCCTGCTGGTAGTCGTCGTGCAGCTGGGAGAGGTCGAAGTCCTCGGAGAGGGTGTCCATCAGCGAGCGCGCCATCTTGAGCTCCTGCGGCCGCACGGCGACGTCCTCCTCGGGCGCGATGCCGGCCGCCGGGCGGACCTCGTCGGGCCAGATGCAGGTCTGCAGCACCAGGGTGCCGTCGTGCACCCGCAGCACCGCGGGCGACTCCCGGGTGCGCAGGGCGATCTTGGTGACGGCGATCTGCCCGGACTCGGTGAGCGCGTCGCGCAGCAGCGCGTAGGGCTTGGCGGCGGCCTTGTCGGCGACGCCCACGTAGTAGGCCTTGGAGAACATCAGCGGGTCGATCTCGCCGGCGTCGACGAAGGCCAGCACATCGATGATCTTCTTGCTGGGCAGCGGCAGGTCGGCGAGGTCGTCGTCGCTCAGGGTGACGGTCCGGCCGTCGGGGGACTCGTAGCCCTTGGCGATCTCCGCGTACGGGACCTCCTTCTCCTCCTGCTCGCAGTACCGCTTCATCCGGACCCGTCCGCCGTCCTTGGCGTGCACCTGGTGCAGCGGGACGTCGTGTTCCTGGGTGGCCGAGTACAGGTGGACGGGGATGCTGACCAGCCCGAAGCTGATCGTCCCCTTCCAGGTGGTCTGCATGGGGTCGCTCCTTCCCGGAGGTTCCCGTCCGACGGAGCTTCCGGGCTCCGGAGTCTCCACTCTGCCCGCGTTTCCCCCGATCCGCACGGGAAGCACACAATGGGCTCGCGGGGGCCGAGGAGGTGGACGCGGATGACGGCCGGACGACGGCCCGGGCAGGCCCCGCCGCCGGACCGCACCAGGTACCGGGTGACGTACGCCGTGGCCGGGGAGCCCGGGACGCGCCGGGACGAGGTCGAGGTGGTGCCGGGGTACTCCGGGGAGGGCGACGTCCCGCGGATCCTGGCCGCGCGCCTGGCCGCCCGCCTAGCCGCGCACCCCGGTGAGCGACCGGGTGGACGGCCGGGTGATCGACCGGGCGGACGTTCGCAGCCGAATGATCTTCGGATCACCGTGCTGGAATTGCGCGAGATCTGAGCTCCAGCAGAGCTTCGGAGCCGCCCCAACCGATGACGATGCGTCAGATTTGAGCTTTCCGGGACCCCTTTCCACCCCCTCTGACCTGCTCTTTCGTGTCCGCTGAGCGAACAGTTACCAAACCATTGTTCCGATACTCGTGCGTAGTCGTTAGGTTGCACCGCAATGCGCGGGTCAATCCCCCCACCCTCCGGCGCGACGAGCCGAGGGTCAGCCGCGCGGGAAAGGCACAGGGCACCCTTTGATGAGTGCGGACACCACCAAGTCGACGGCGGCTCCCCACGTCCCCCACCAGTCGGGGCCGGCCGGGCACGGCGGCGGCGACGGCCACCTGAAGGCCGGGCTCAAGAACCGCCACCTGTCGATGATCGCCATCGGCGGCGTGATCGGCGCCGGCCTGTTCGTCGGCTCCGGCGCGGGCATCGCCTCCACCGGCCCGGGCATCCTGCTCTCCTACACGCTGGCCGGTGTGCTGGTCGTGCTGGTGATGCGGATGCTCGGCGAGATGGCGGCCGCGGACCCGCAGAGCGGCTCCTTCTCGGCGTACGCGGACCGCGCGCTCGGCCGCTGGGCCGGGTTCAGCATCGGCTGGCTGTACTGGTTCTTCTGGGTCGTGGTCCTCGCGGTGGAGGCCACCGCCGGCGCCAAGATCCTCAACAACTGGGTGCCGGGCGTGCCGCAGTGGGGCTGGGCACTGATCGTGATGGCGGTGCTGACCGCCACCAACCTGTTCTCGGTGGCCTCGTACGGCGAGTTCGAGTTCTGGTTCGCCGGCATCAAGGTGGTCGCGATCGCCGCGTTCCTGGTGATCGGCACCCTCGCCGCCTTCGGCCTGCTGCCCGGCACGCACGCCGTCGGCACCGAGAACCTGACCGGCCACGGCGGCTTCCTGCCACACGGCGTGGGCGCGGTGTTCACCGGCATGCTCACCGTGGTGTTCGCCTTCATGGGCAGCGAGATCGTCACCCTGGCCGCGGGCGAGTCGGAGGACCCGGAGCGCGCCGTCAGCAAGGCCACCAACAGCGTGATCTGGCGCATCGGGATCTTCTACCTGGGCTCGATCCTGCTCGTGGTCACCCTGCTCCCGTGGGACTCCGCCGCCGTCAAGGGCAGCCCGTACGTGGCGGTGCTCGAGCACGTGGGCATCCCCGGCGCCGGCCAGGTGATGGACGTGATCGTGCTGACCGCCGTGCTGTCCTGCCTCAACTCCGGGATGTACACGGCCTCCCGGATGGCGTTCTCGCTGGGGCAGCGCGGCGACGCGCCGAAGGCCTTCGCGACCGTGACCGACCGGGGCGTACCCCGGGTGGCCATCCTCTCCTCGGTGGTCTTCGGCTTCGTCGCGGTCTTCTTCAACTACACCTCGCCCGACACGGTGTTCGCCTTCCTGCTCAACTCCTCCGGCGCGGTTGCGCTCTTCGTCTGGCTGGTGATCTGCTTCTCCCAGCTGCGGATGCGCCGGATCATCGAGCGGGAGACCCCCGAGCGACTGACCGTCCGGATGTGGCTGTACCCGTACCTGACCTGGGCGGCCATCGGCATGATCGGGTTCGTGATGGCGTACATGTTCACCGACTCCGACGGGCGCAAGCAGATGTACCTGTCGCTGGTCGCCGCGGCGATCGTGCTCGTGGCCTCGGCCGTGGTGGGCCGACGGCGGCGGGCCGCGGTGGCGGCGGAGTCCTGACCCGTCCGCACCGCGCGTGGAACGCCGGGCCCGGGAGCCGTTGCGGAGGCTCCCGGGCCCGGCGCCGTTGTCCGGGGCCCGTCCGGCGCTCACCGCCGGGCGCGCCCGGCGGACACGCCCGAGCGGCTCCGGCGCGGGCCAGTTTGACGATGGCACGTCAAGGGGGATATCTGGGCCATGGCGCTCCCCCACGAGCGCTCCCCCACCCCCTCCCGGGAGACCCCGTGCCCCTCCCCCCTGCCCCCACGCCGCACGCCTCGGCGCGCCAACGCTTCGGCCACCGGCTGCGCCACTGGCGCGAGGCCCGCGGGCTCAGCCAGGCCGAACTCGGCCGCCGGCTCGGCTACCACAACTCGCTGATCAGCCGGGTCGAGAACGCCCGCCGCTGGCCACCACCCGGACTTCCCGCCCGGGCTGACGAACTCCTGCTCACCGGAGGGGAGTTGGCCGCCCTCTGGCAGCCCGTCCGACAGGAGCGGGAACGCCTCGGCGAGCTCGTCGCACCCGCCAGACCACCCCTCGGCGCCACCCTGCGCGGCGCCACCCCACCGGACGCCGCCACCTTCGAGGTGCTCCGCCAGCTGCTCGGCGTCTACCGCGCCGCCGCTGCCCGCACCGGCGGCGAACCCCTGGCCGCCGTCCTCGAACACCACGCCCGCACCCTGGCCGGCTGGCAGCACTCCACCCCGCGCGGCGCCGTCACCGCCGTCCGGTCGCTCGCCGCCCAGTACGCCGAACTCGCCGGCTGGGCGCACTTCGAAGGGGACCGCCGGACCCGTGCGCTCGGCTGGTTCACGGCCGGACTGGAGTGGGCCCGCGCGGCCGGGGACCAGCCCACCACGGCCGCCCTGCTGACCCGGCAGAGCACCCTGCACTGGTGGAACGGCGACCCGGCCGGCGCGCTCGCCCACGCCGAGGCCGCCCGCGCCGCCGCGCGACGGGTGCCCGGCCTGCAGTCCTGGGCCGCCCTCGCCGAGGCGCACGCCCACGCCCTGAACGGCGCCGCGCCCGAGGCCTGGCGCGCGCTCGTCGAGGCCGAGCGGCTGACCGAGGCGGACCGGCGGGCCGGGCGGGCGGAGCCCCGGCCGACCCGCGCCGCGCTGGTGCTCGGCGTCGCGCACGGCACCTGCCACCGGGACCTCGCCGTCCGCACCGGCCGCGCCGCGCACGCCCACGCGGCGGTGGCCCACCTGGACGCCGCGCTCGGACACCTGGACCCGGCCGAGCATCCGCACGACCACGCCCTGATCACCGGCCGCCTGGCCGGCGCCTACGCCCGGGCGGGGCGCCGCGAGGCCGCCGCCGCGACGCTCTCCCGCCTGCCGCCCGAGCCCACCGGGCGCGTCGCCCACGAGCAGCGCCGGGCCCGCGGCTGGCTGAGCGGCGCGCCGACCCGCCAGGGCCCGCCCGGGGCCGAGCAACCCACGCCGGAGGGCTGAGCCTGCGGTCCGCCCCGCGACGGCGCGGCGGGCGACGGCGCGGCGGGCGCGGACGGAGAGCGGCCGCCCGCCGGCGCGCGGAACGGCCGGGTGCCCGGGGGTGGCGAACCGCCCCCGGGCACCCGGCCGCGTGCCGTCAGAGCGAGGCCGCCGCCGCGGCGATGTCCGCCGCGTAGGTGCTCACCTGGGTGTAGATCCCCGGGTAGCCCGCCCGGGCGCAGCCGTTGCCCCAGCTGACGATGCCGACCTGGACCCAGCGCCCGGCCGCGTCCCGGCGCACCATCGGGCCGCCGGAGTCGCCCTGGCAGGTGTCCACGCCGCCCTTGGCGACGTACCCGGCGCACAGCGAGGCCCCGGTGTTCAGACCCGGGTAGGCCTGGGCGCAGGTGGCGTCGTCGACGAACGGCACGGTGGCCTTGAGCAGGTACCGCTGCTGCGACCCGCCCTCGGTCGCCGCGCCCCAGCCCATGATGGTGAAGGTGCCGTTGTCGTAGGCGGTCGAGGTGGCGATCGGCAGCGTGCTCACCGAACCGCCGGTGACGGGCGAGGCCAGCTTGATCAGCGCCCAGTCGTCGCCGTTCTCGGCGCCGGTGAAGGCGGGCGACTGGTAGACGTACGTGGAGCGCACCTTGACGGCGCCGCTGCCTCGCAGGTCGACCACGCCGGCCGTCGCGGTGATGCTCGAGTCGCTGCCGGTGCCGTCGACGCAGTGGGCGGCGGTGAGCACGATCTGCGGGGTGTAGAGCGCGCCGCCACAGCCCATCGAGAGCCGCACCACGAACGGGAACTCGCCCTGCGACGCCCGGGTGCCGCCGACGACGCTCGGCGAGGGCGTGGGAGAGGGTGCGGGCGCGGCCGCGGCGGGCAGCACCGATGCGCCGACCCCGAGTATCGCGGCCGTGAACAGGGTTAGGATTCTGCCGAACTGACGCTTCATCAGGCTCCTCCAAGACAGGTCGGGGAGCACGAGGGTCGCCCGGCCGGCGGCGCGGCAGGAGGGGGTGGAGCCTGCCGGTCCGATCTGGCAGGAACACGGCAATGCGGGGTTCCGGGCCGGGAAGCCCTAAGGTGATCGCCCATGCGAGATCTTGCGGCGGGGATGACGTACCTGGTCGGGGGCCAGAAGTGGGTCGGCCGACACGGCCGGTGGTGGGGGATCGGGATGATTCCCGCCCTGCTCGCACTGGTCGGGTACGCCGTCGCGCTCGTCCTCCTCGGCGCCTGGTCCACCGACCTGGCCGCCTGGGCCACCCCGTTCGCCGACCACTGGGGATCCCCCTGGCAGGCGCTGCTGCGCGACGCGCTGGCGGCCGTCGTCTTCGGCGGCGGGCTGCTGCTCTCCCTGCTGACCTTCACCGCCGTCACCCTGCTGGTCGGCCAGCCCTTCTACGAGGCGCTCTGCGCCGCGGTCGACGAGTCCGAGGGCGGCGCACCCACCCCGCCCGAGGTCCCGCTCTGGCGCGAGCTGGTCACCGCGGTGGCGGACAGCGTGACCGTGCTGCTCCGGGTCGCGGCGTTCGGCGTGGTGCTGTTCGCCTGCGGGTTCATCCCGGTGGTGGGCCAGACGGTGGTGCCCGCCCTCGGCTTCCTGGTGTCGGGCTTCTTCCTGACCGTCGAGCTGACGGCCGTCGCCCTGCAGCGGCGCGGCGTCCCGCAGCGCGAGCGGATCCGGCTGCTGCGCGCCCGGCTCGGGCTGGCGCTGGGCTTCGGCACCCCGCTGATCCTGGCCTTCCTGGTCCCGCTGGTGACGGTGCTCGCCATGCCGGGGGCGGTCGCGGGCGCCACCCTGCTGGCGCGGGACCTCGTCCCGGCGGAGCCGGCCCCGGCGGACGGGGAGGGCGAGGAGCACGGCCCGGCCGCCCAGGCCGCACCGCCCGTACCGCCCGCCCCGGCCGAGCGGCCGCAGCCCGTCCCCGGGAACCCGTACGCGGGTTCCTGAACCGGCGACCGCCCGGGCGCCGGGGGCGGGCTCCCGAACCGGTGACGGTGGTCGCGGGGGCGGGCTCCCGAACCGGTGACCGCCCGGTCACCCTGTGCCCACCTCGGCCCGTCGCCCGTGTGAAGCCGCCCACAGGCGTTCCGCCCTCTACTGCCCCCGATAGTGGACACCCCCGGACGCGACGGTGCGTGACCGCCCGGACCGGGGCGGCATCCCGTCCGCCGGGGTCCGGGTGACCCCGAAGAACGCAGGCCACCGCCCCTGCCGCCCTCGCGATCCGTCGCCGGAGGCCACCCCGGGCAACGAATTTCACAAATCGGGCAAATCACCCAAACGCCTCGGCCGCTCACCGTCACGGCCGCCCGGCGGCCACGATCCACCGTAGTAGCCCACGGCTTTGCCACTCACCGCCGACCCTGCCAAGAATGGCCCGTCGCCAGGCAGCGCGGCCGGCCCGACCGCCGCGCAGCCCGCCCGCCCCGCCAGTTCCGCCGGGGCGCCACGGCCGTCCCGGACGGCCGCGCGGGCCCCGCTCATCCGGGCGCCCGTGCGATGCCCCGCGCCCAGTGCCACCGGCACGGCCCCCGACGGAAGAGGATCTCGTCCGCATGCAGCTCAGCCATGCCCGCCGCAACTCGCTGATCACCGGTGTCGCCACCCTCGTCGTGGCGAGCGCCGCCACCGCCTCACTCGCCATCCCGCAGGTCGGCGACAAGGCCGAGGCCGCCGCCCCGGTGGCCGCGGTCTCGGTGGACGGCAAGCCGGTCACCGACCAGGCCGAGGCCGGCACCGCTGCCGCCGCCCAGACCGCCCAGACCCAGCAGGCCGCCCAGGCGCAGGCCGACGCGGACGCCGCCGCGGCCGCCCAGGCCCAGGCCCAGGCCGCCGCCCGGGCGCAGGCCGAGGCCGAGGCGAAGGCCCAGGCGGACGCCAAGGCCAAGGCCGACGCCGACGCGGCCGCCTCCCGCTCCCAGCAGCGCCAGAGCCTCTCCGGCTACTCCGGCACCCCGCAGCAGATCGCCGCGCAGATCGTCCCGGCCGGCCAGCTGCAGTGCTTCAGCAACATCGTGTTCCGCGAGAGCAGCTGGAACCCGCTCGCCGTCAACGCCTCCTCCGGCGCCTACGGCCTGGTCCAGGCCCTGCCCGGCTCCAAGATGGCCTCGGCCGGCTCCGACTGGCGCACCAACCCGGCCACCCAGATCAAGTGGGGCCTGGACTACATGAACTCCCGCTACGGCAGCCCCTGCGGCGCCTGGTCGTTCTGGCAGAAGCACCACTGGTACTGATCGCCCCCCCGGCGCCGGGCACCCACGGCACCGAGCACCCCCGGGCCCGCGTCGCACCCGCGTCGCGGGCCCGTGGGTGCTCCCGGCCTGACGTGGACGCACCCGGACGCCTGACGTGGACGCGTCCGGAAGGCCACGTGAAGATATGGCGCACGGGCGTACGTTTTGCCATGCAATGCGGTGAATCACGGACCGTCAGGGCTTTGCCACGGTTCGCCTGCCCTCTTACGCTCCGGCGTCATGCCCTCACCCTTGATCAGCGTCGTGGTGCCCGCCTACGACCAGCACAAACAGCTCGCCGACTGCCTGGACTCGCTGCTCGCGCAGTCCCTGCGCGACCTGGAGGTGATCGTCGTCGCCGACCGCTCGCCCGACAGCGCGGTCGAGCTCGCCGACGCGTACGCGGCCCGGCACCCGCGGCTCTCGGTGCTGCACCTCAACGCGGCGGTCGGGGTCGGGGTGAGCCGGAACGCGGGGGCGGCGCGGGCGGCCGGCGACTACCTGCTGTTCCTCGACGCCGACCACCTGCTGCCCAGGGACGCGCTGCAGACCCTCGCCGACCGGCTCCAGCAGACCGGCCCCGTCGACCTCCTGTTGTTCGGCCACTCCCGCCGGCACAAGGACCGCGACTGGCCCGGCGGCGCCGAGGCCCTGCTGGCCGAGGCCGGCCCGGACGTGTTCGCGCCCTTCGACCAGCCGGCGCTGTTCGGTGCGCCGCCGCTGGTCTGGGACCGGCTGATCCGCCGCAGCCACTGGGAGGACCTCCGGCTGGCCTTCCCCGACGGCCGCTACGAGGAGATCCCGGTCGTGCACGCCGCACTGCTCGGTGCCCGCAAGGTCGCCGTGCTGCCGCGCGAGTGCGTCCAGCTGCGCCGCCGCGAGACCGTCCACCCCACCGGCTCCCCCGGCAGCAGCGTCTTCGACCTCTTCGACCAGTACGAGCACAGCTTCGCGCTGCTGGAGGACCAGCCGCACCTGTACGCGGTGCGGGACGCCCTGTTCGTCCGGATGATCCGGCACTACCTGTTCGTCTTCGACCTCGCCGGCTGCGTCACCCGCGCCGAGCGGCCGCAGTTCTTCCACCGGGCCGCCGAGCACCACCGCCGCTTCCAGCCGCCCGGCCACCGCCGCCCGGGCGGCCGCGAGGGCATCAAGTTCTCGCTGCTGGCCGGCGGCGCCTACCCGGCGTTCGAGGTGGCCAAGCTCTCCCACATCGCCCGCGGCACGCTCACCGGCTCCGGCCGCCGCTCCTGACCCGGCCACCGGGACCGGCGCCGGGGCGGCCGGGCCCGGACGCCGGCGGGCCCGGCCGCCGGCGGGCTCAGACGTGGCCGGGCTCAGACGTGGGCGGTGCCGCCGTCCGCGGCCATCGCGGCGGCGATCCGGTGGGCGTTCGCGGCCCACGTCCGCTCCGGGAGCGGCGGCAGCACGTCCATCCAGAGCGAGAGTGTCGAGCCGCGCAGCTGCAGCAGTCCCTCGGGGCGGGCGATCAGCCACAGGTGCAGGTGCGCGGCGCCGTCGCCCCAGCGGTTGACGTGCACCCGGGCGACCCCGTCCAGCGAGCGCAGGGCCCGTTCGACCCGCTGGAGCAGCGGGCCCAGCTGCGCCGCCTGCTCGGCGGGCAGGTCGAACAGGTCGTGGTGGGCGCGCGGCCACAGCAGCACCACGGCGGGCAGCCCGGAGGGCGACTCGGTGGTCCCCAGCCGCCAGTGCTCGTCCGTCCAGAGGAACTCCGAGTCCGGGCGGGCGCACTCGCGGCAGGTCTCCGGCCCCTCCTCGCCGTGCCGGGGCGGCTCGGGCCGTTCCGGCGCCGCCAGGGGGCGGACCTGCAGCTCGCCCTCGAACGGGAAGATGTCCCAGGTCTGCGCGCCGTCCACCGGCAGCGGCGGGCGCTCGCCGATCGGCAGCCGGGCGAGGTACTCGTCGGCGCCGGAGCCGCCGTCCGCGGGTTCGGTGATCATGGCCGCCGAGCCTGCCACATGACACCCCGTCGGCGGAAGGCCGGGGTGGCCGGTGTCCCTGCGGCCGCGCGGCTGCCATGATCGGCGGAGCCGTCGCCGCACCCGCCCGGGAGGTCCCTGGTGAGCCGTCCGTCCACCGCCCCCGGGGCGGAGCTGGCCCGCGAGCTGGCCGCCGTCCTGCGCGGCGAGGTCCGCTTCGGCGCCGCCGAACGGACCGTCTACAGCCACGACGCCTCGAACTACCGGCACCTGCCGCTCGGCGTGGTCAAACCCGCCGATCTCGACGACGTCCGCACCGCCCTCGCGCTCTGCCGCCGCCACGGCGTGCCGGTGGTGCCGCGCGGCGCGGGCACCAGCATCGGCGGGCAGGCGATCGGGCCGGGCGCGGTCGTGCTGGACTTCCGCCGCCACCTCGGCGCGGTGCTCGACGTCGACCCGGACGCCCGCACCGCCCGCGTCCAGCCGGGCACCGTCCTGGACGACCTGCAGCGCGCCGCCCGGCCGCACGGGCTGCGCTTCGGCCCCGACCCGTCCACGCACAGCCGCTGCACCCTCGGCGGCATGATCGGCAACGACTCCTGCGGCGCGCACTCGCTCGCCTGGGGACGCACCGCGGACAACGTCGAACGGCTGGACCTGCTCCTCGCGGACGGCACCGAGCTGAGCGTCGGCGGCCCGCTCGGCCCGCGGGAGCGCGCCGCACTGCGCGAGCTGCCCGGGCGGGCCGGCGAACTCCACCGGGAGCTCCAGGACTTCACCGACGCCAACCTCGCCACCATCCGCCGGGGGATGCCCGAGCTGCCCCGCCGCACCTCCGGGTACCCGCTCGACGCCCTGCTGCCCGAACGCGGCCACGACCTGGCCCGCGCGCTCACCGGCACCGAGGGCACCTGCGCACTGCTGCTCGGCGCCACCGTCAGGCTGGTCGAGGAGCCGCCCGCCCGTGCCCTCGTGGTGGCCGGCTACCCCGACGAGGGGGCCGCCGCCGACGCCGTCCCCGCACTGCTGCCGCTCGGCCCGCTGACCGCCGAGGGCATGTCCGCCGACCTGATCGCCGCACTGCTCGCCGCCGGCCCCCGGCCGCCCGCCCTGGACCGGCTGCCCGCCGGCGAGTGCTGGCTGTTCCTGGAGACCGGCGGCGGCACCCCGGTCGAGGCCTACCGGGCCGCCCGCCGGCTCGCCGACGCGGTGCGCCGCGAACGCACCGCCGCCGTCGCCCTGGTCACCGACCCCGTCGAACAGCGCCAGCTCTGGGCCGTCCGGGAGGCCGGCGCCGGCATCGTCACCCGGCTGCCCGGCGGCGGCGAGGCCTGGCCCGGCTGGGAGGACTCCGCCGTCCCGCCCGAGCGGCTCGGCGACTACCTGCGCGGGCTGCGCGCCCTGCTCCGCCGGCACGGCCTGCGCGGCGTCCCGTACGGGCACTTCGGCGACGGCTGCGTGCACCTGCGGATCGACTTCCCGCTCACCGAACCGACCGGCGTCCTGGTCTTCCGCGAGTTCCTGGAGCAGGCCGCCGACCTCGCGGTGTCCTTCGGCGGCTCGCTCTCCGGCGAGCACGGCGACGGCCAGGCCCGCGCCGAACTGCTGCCCCGGATGTACCCGCCCGGGATCATCGACCTGTTCCGCGCGTTCAAACGGATCTGGGACCCGGAGAACCTGCTCAACCCGGGCGCCCTGGTCGACCCGCGGCCGCTCGACGCCGACCTGCGCTTCGTCGCCGCCCCGCACCGCCCGCTCCCCCTCGCCCTCCCGTACGAGCAGGACGGCGGCAGCCTCACCACCGCCGTGCACCGCTGCATCGGCGTCGCCAAGTGCGTGGACCCGACCACCGGCGTCATGTGCCCCAGCTACATGGCCACCGGCGAGGAGCGGCACTCCACCCGCGGCCGGGCCCGGCTGCTCGCCGAACTCCTGCGCGGCACCGAGCGGGCGGACGCGGCGATCCGCGACGGCTGGCGCTCCGCCGAGGTCCGCGAGGCGCTCGACCTCTGCCTCGGCTGCAAGGGCTGCGCGAGCGACTGCCCGGTCCACGTCGACATGGCGACCTACCGGACGGAGTTCCTGTACCAGCACTACCGGCACCGGCCGCGCCCGCTCGCCCACTACTCCATGGGGTGGCTGCCGCTCTGGCTGCGGGCCGCCGCCCTCGCCCCCGGCGCCGCCAACACCCTCGCCCGCTCCCCCGCCGCCGGAGCGCTCAAGCGGCTCGCCGGGATCGACCGGCGCCGCGTGCTGCCCGTCCTCCCGCCGGAGACCTTCACCCGCTGGTACCGCCGCCACCGCGCCGCCCACCCGGCCCCGGCCGGCGCCCGGCCCGTGCTGCTCTGGCCCGACACCTTCTCCGACCACCTGCAGCCGGGCGTGGCGCGCTCCGCCGTCGAGGTGCTGGAGCACCTCGGCTTCGACGTCCGGCTGCCCGCCGGCCCGGTCTGCTGCGGGCTCACCTGGTACTCCACCGGCCAGCTCGGCACCGCCCGCCGGGTGCTGCGGCGCAGCCTGCGGGCCCTCGACGCCGCCGGGCTGCCCGCCGACACCCCGGTGGTCGGCCTGGACCCGAGCTGCACCGCCACCCTGCGCGAGGACCTGCCCCGACTGCTCGGCCCGGACGGCCGGCCGCTCGCCGGACGCACCCGCACCTTCGCCGAGTTCCTCGACGAACACGCCCCCGACGCCCCGCTCCCCCGCGTCCCGCTGGAGGCCGTCACCCAGACCCACTGCCACCAGCACGCCGTCCTCGGCAGCGCCGCCGACCGCCGGGTCGAGGCCCGGCTCGGCCTGCACAACCGCGTGCTGGACTCCGGCTGCTGCGGCCTGGCCGGCAACTTCGGCTTCGAACAGGGCCACTTCGAGGTGTCCGAGGCGATCGCCGAACGCGTCCTGCTCCCCGAGCTGCGGGCCGCCGGCCCCGACACGGTGGTACTGGCGGACGGCTTCAGCTGCCGCACCCAGATCGCCCAGCTCGCCCAGGGCCGGCAGGCCCTGCACCTGGCCGAGCTGATCGCCCGGGCCCTGCGGGAGCAGGCCGGCGGGGCGCCGCGCTGACCGCGCACGCGCAGAGGCCTGACACGGCGCCACCGGGCTTGCCACAATGGCGGGATGACCCTCACCACCGCCGAGGCGGACAAGATCCTGGCCGACAACTTCGCCCCCTGGGTCCAGGCCCTCGGACTGTCGGTCGCCGGCGCCGGGGAACGGCACGCCGTGCTGCGGCTGCCCTGGTCCGAGCAGCTCGCGCGGGAGGGCGGCGGGATGTCCGGTCAGGCGCTGATGGCCGCCGCGGACACGGCGAGCGTGATCGCGGTGTCGGCGGCCCGCGGCGGTTTCGGTCCGATGACCACCGTCCAGCAGTCCACCACCTTCCAGCGCGCCGTCACCGGGCAGGACGTCCTGGTCCACGCCCGGGTGACCAAGCTCGGCCGGCGGTTCGCCTTCCTCGACGTCACCCTCACCGCCGAGGGCGCCGAGGAGCCGGCCGCGCACGCCACCGCGGTGTACGCCCTGGCCTGAGCGGCGCGGCCCCGGTCACGGGCCGGGCCGCGCCCTGGCCGGCTCAGCCCTGGGACAGCTGCGCCACCACCGGCGGCTCCTCCGAGCAGACCGCCGACACGAACTCCGCCACCCGGGCCTGCGGCATCCCCCGGGCGATGTCGGCCTCACTGATCATGCCGACCAGCTTGTGCTCCGGGTGGTTGATCACCGGCAGCCGGCGCACCCGGTACTGCTCCATCACCCGCAGCACCTGCTCGGTGTCCTCGTCCGCCTCCACCGTCATCGGCCGGCCCATGGCCAGCTCGCCGGCCGTCACCTGCTCCGGGTCGCGGCCCTCCGCGATGCAGCGCAGCACGATGTCGCGGTCGGTCACGATCCCCAGCAGCTTGTCCTTCTCCCCGCAGATGGGCAGGGCACCGACGTCCCGTTCCCGCATGATCCGGGCGGCGGCGGCGAGGGTCTCGTGCTCGCGGATGCACTCCGCGCCCGGGTGCATGATGTCGCTGGCTCTGGTCATGGTCCGCCTCCTGGCTGGCTTCCAGCCCCTCGTCCATCGTGGTCCCGGCCCGCGACGGACGCCACCGGGCACCGGTCAGACCCGCGCGTCCGGATCCCCGTGCCCGTCCGGGGACTCCGCGTCCTCCAGCGGCGAGTGCTCCAACAGCTCCTCCAGCGGCGGCAGTTCGTGACGCTCGGGCTCCGGTTCGAGCTTCCCGCCGAGGCCCGCGTCCGGCCCCAGGTCGCGCTCCTCGGCGACCTCCTCCGCCGCCTTCGCCCCGGCCGCGGCTGCGGCGGCCGACAGCACCGCCAGCTGCTGGCTCTCCGCGGCGCTGTCCAGGAAGCGCAGCAGCTCCACCGGGAACGGCAGCACCAGCGTCGAGTTCTTCTCCGCCGCCACCTCCACCACGGTCTGCAGCAGACGCAGTTGCAGCGCCGCCGGGGTCTGGCTCATCACCGCCGCCGCCTCCGACAGCCTGGCCGAGGCCTGGAACTCGCCGTCGGCGGTGATGATCCGGGCCCGCCGCTCGCGCTCGGCCTCCGCCTGCCGGGCGATCGAGCGCTTCATCGACTCCGGCAGGGCGACGTCCTTGATCTCCACCCGGTCGATCTGGATGCCCCACCCGAGCGCGGGGCTGTCGATCATCAACTCCAGCCCCTGGTTGATCGGCTCGCGGTTGGCCAGCAGGTCGTCCAGCTCGCTCTTGCCGATGATCGACCGCAGCGAGGTCTGCGCGACCTGGGAGATCGCGAAGTTGTAGTCCTGCACGTTGACCGTCGCCTTCACCGGGTCCTCGACCCGGAAGTAGACCACCGCGTCCACCCGGACGGTCACGTTGTCCCGGGTGATGCCCTCCTGCGCCGGGATCGGCATCGTCACGATCTGCACGTTCACCTTGCGCAGCCGGTCCGCGATCGGCATCAGCGCCACCAGCCCGGGCTCCCGGACCTCCCGGCGCACCTTGCCGAACCGGAACACCACACCCTTCTGGAACTGCTGGACGACGCGGATGCTGAACGCAGCCCAGATCGCCCCCAGCCCCACCAGCCCCCCGATCGCCCCCAGCACCGCATCGACGATCATCGCGGCCTCCTCGCGGCTCCGCGGCCTCCTCGCGCCGGCCCGCCCGGCCCGGCCGGAGGCCGCCGGAGCAGCTGCTTCCACGCTACGCCTGCCCGGTCAAAGCCGGAACGAACCTCCGCCCCCGGCCCCACTCCCTAGGATCCTGTCCATGCCGCAGTCCCCCGCCGACGACCCCGGCCACCCCCGGCACCCCGCCGAGGCGGCCGCCCGCGCCGCCGACCTCACCGTGCTGGACCGCGTCGTCACCGACTGCCGGGCCTGCCCGCGCCTGGTCGCCTGGCGCGAGGAGACCGCCCGCACCAAACGCCGCGCCTACCAGGACTGGGACTACTGGGCCCGCCCGATCCCCGGCTTCGGACCGCCCGACGCCCCGCTCCTCCTGGTCGGCCTCGCCCCCGCCGCCCACGGCGCCAACCGCACCGGCCGGATCTTCACCGGAGACCCCTCCGGCGACCTCCTCTACGCCGCCCTCCACGACCTCGGGCTCGCCAACCGCGCCGAGTCCGTCCGGCACGGCGACGGGCTGCGCCTGCACGGCGTCCGGATCACCGACCCGGTCCGCTGCGCCCCGCCCGACAACAAGCCCAGCACCGGCGAGCGCGACACCTGCCGGCCCTGGATCACCCGCGAACTCGAACTGCTGCGCCCCACCGTACGGACGGTCGTCGCCCTCGGCGGCTTCGCCTGGCAGGCCCTGCTGCCCGCCCTCGCCGCGGCCGGCTGGCTCGTCCCCCGCCCCCGGCCGGTCTTCGGCCACGCCTCCCACGTCACCCTGCCCGCCGCCGACGGCGGCCCCGCCATCCAGCTGTTCGGCTGCTACCACGTCAGCCCGCGCAACACCAACACCGGCCGGCTCACCACCCCGATGCTCCGCGCCCTGCTCCGCACGGCCGCCGAGTCCGCCGGGCTCGACCCGCAAGCCCGGGAGCCCTGAGCCCCCGCGGTGCCGACCCCCGTGCGGCACCGCGGGGGCGGCCCTGAGTCGAACCGCCGGGTGGCCGTGGTGCCGCCGTCCACCGGGAGCGTCACGCCGGCGACGTACGAGGCGCGGCCGCTCAGCAGCCAGGCCGCCGAAGCGGGCCGGTGTCAGCCCGAGCGCGGCGCCGTCAGCCGAAGCGGGCCAGCCACCGGCGCGAGGCCCTCGCCCACGCCTGCGGCAGCCGGCCCCGGGCGCTCGCCTCCGCCGACAGCTGCCGCCCGTAGAGCGCCCCGTACCCGAAGGGCTCGGTGCTGCTCCCGGCCTGCCGAGCCAGGGCCGCGGCGGCCACCACCGCGTCCTGGTGCTCGCCGAGGACCTCCTGGACGGCCTTCATCCGCTCCGTGTACCGCTCGGCCGCCGCCCCGACGGCCGGGGCGGCGGTCTCCCCGGCGTAGCGGGCACGCTTGGCGGCCTTGCGGGCCTCGTGCAGGGCCCGGTCGCGCTCCTCGGCGGGCGCCGACCCGGCGGCGAGGGCCGCCTCGACCCGCCGGCCGGTGCGCCGCTGCTCGCGCCCGGCGATCCGGGCGAGTTCGGGCACCGCCGCGCGTGCGGCCCGGCCGCGCAGCGGGGGGTCGGCGAGGAAGGCGTCGAGGGCGTCGGCGAGGCCCCGGCGGCGCGGGTCGTCGAGCGCGGCGACCACCTCCGGCCGGATCCGCCGGTACTCGGCCCGCCCCCACCGTTCCAGCTCGGCCGCGACCCGCTCGGGCCGGCACTCGGCGGGCAGTTCGCGGGCCTGGGCGGCCAGCCGCTCGACGAGCACCTCGTGGTCCCGCGCCCGGCCGAGGGCGGCCGCCAGCCAGCGCAGTTCGGCGACCAGGTGGTCGGCGGAGCCGGGTGCGAGGAGCCGGCGGAAGGTCCGCAGGGCGCTGCGCAGCCGCCGGCAGGCGACCCGCATCCGGTGCACGGCGTCGGGCCGGTCCGCCCGGACGGCGCCGTCGAGGCCGGCCAGCACCGCCGCCTGGGCCTCGACGCGGGCCAGCAGGACCTGGCCCGCGGTGGCCTGGGAACGGGCCATGCGCGCTCACCCCCTCGCCTGACTCGGGAACGCCTTCCAGGCTACTGAACGCGACGGCGCGGTGCCGGGCCGCACGGGCCGGGCGGGGCTGCCGGGGCCGCCGGGGCGCGGCGGCCCGGGCGGGGTCTCGGGAACGGTCTGGGAACCCCGTACCGCGAGAACGTGCGAGCGGGGCGGGCGGAACCGGTCCCGACCCCGGAAGGTCAGTTCGTTCACGCGGCGGGGCACTACGCCCCGCCCCCCCGCGCACGCCGAGAGCGCCCCCGGTACCTGCGCTGAAGGGCCCTCAGGGCGGTGAACGGGCGGCCTCCGAGGGGCAACGGGCGCCCGCCGACCGGGTACGCGCCCTCGTGCCGGGTGTAAGCGTCGTGACATACTCCGGGCGTGACGACCTCCACCCGTGCGACCAGGGCCCTGCGGGCCGCGGTGTTCACCGCGCTCGCCGTGCCGCTGTCCGCGCTGGGCCAGGTCGTCATCACCGGTCGCCCGCTGCCGCTCACCCTGGTGGCCGCCGCGACCGCCGTCGTCTTCCTGGTCGCGGCCGCACTGGCCGGCGGGGAGCGGCGGCTGCTGCACATCACCGTCGTGATGGTGCCGGTCGAGCTGCTGCTGAACACGACCTTCAACCTCGGGCAGACCGGCTGTGGGCCGATCCTGTCCGAGCACGTGCCCGCGCGCGGCGTGAACCTGATCGTCTGTGGCGGCGGGTCGGTGGACGGCTCGCTGCTGGGCGGCCCGCTGGGCCACGCCGGGCAGTTGGCGCCGGCGGCGACCCAACTGCTGCTCCTGCTGGCGCACCTGGTGATCGCCCTGGCGGCCGCGGCCTGGCTGCGGCTGGGCGACGCGGCCCTGTCCGGGCTGGTCCGGGCGCTGCGTGCGCTGCGCCAGTCGCTGGGCCGCCCGCTGCGCGCCCTGGTCCTGCTGCTGGTCCCGGCCCCGGCCCGGCCGGTGCTGCGGGTGCCGCTGCCGGTGTCGGACCGCCCGCGGCCGCGCCGCGAGGACGTGGTCCTGAGCCCGGCTCCCCGGCGTGGCCCGCCGGTCCTCGCGCCTGCCTGCTGATCCTCCGTCACCCCGGCCGGTCCCCGGCCCCGGTACGCCCGCAGGCAGTGCGCACGACTCCCGCGTCCATCGATCACGCCGCACCAGGTGCGGCTTCCCGCGCGCCCTCGCGCGCCGCGTACAGGAGTTGACTTCCCATGGCTCAGGCCCCCAGCAAGCAGCAGGCCAAGCGCATCAGTGCCCGTGAGCGGATCCAGGAGGCGCAGCGCGTCGAGCAGCTGGCCGCGAAGCGCCGCCAGCGGATCGTGGTGGCCGTCTCGGCCGTCGTCGTGCTGGCCCTCGCGGGCGGTACCGCGCTGGCGATCGGCTCGGCGTCCGGCAAGGACGGGAAGCCGGCCGCGGCCGGTGCGCCCGCGCCGACCGAGCTGGTCGTGCCGGCGAACGCCTCCGGCCCGGACGGCACGGTGATCACCTACGGCAAGGCCGACGCCCCGCACACCATGGCGGTGTACGAGGACTTCCGCTGCCCGGTGTGCAAGCACTTCGAGGCGGCGAACGGCGAGACGGTCAAGAAGCTGACCGAGGACGGCTCGGTCAAGGTGGAGTTCCACCTGGCGGCCTTCCTGGACAAGAACCTCGGCGGCAAGGGCTCGCGCACGGCGCTGGCCGCGGCCGGGGCCGCGCTGAACGAGGGGGTGGACAAGTTCAAGCAGTTCCACGACGTGCTCTACGCAAACCAGCCCGACGAGCGCGAGGACGGCTTCGGTGACGTCGACCGCATCCTCGACCTGGCCGGCAAGGTGCCCGGCCTGAAGACGGACGCCTTCGTGAAGGCGGTCACCGACCGCACCTACGCGCCGTGGGCGGCGAAGGTCGCGGACGCGTTCAACGACAGCGGGGTCACCGGCACCCCCACGGTGACGGTGGACGGCAAGCCGATCAGCCTGTTCAGCGGCAAGGCCACCGTCACGCCGGAGCAGTTCACCGCGCAGGTGCGGCAGGCCGCCGGCCTCTGAGGCACGTCTGCCACGCAGGGCACCACCGGCCCGGCCGAACCCCGGCCGGGCCGGCTCCTCCCAGCCACCGGAGTGTGCTGCCACCATGACCGCCGCGACCCCCGTGCACCCGCCCCGCCCCGCCCCCGCCGCCGACCGGGCCCCGGTCGGCGCGGGCCGGGCGTTCTCCCTGCTGCTGTTCCTCGGCGCCCTGGTCGGGCTGGCCGCCTCGGCCGTCCTGACCTTCGACAAGCTCCGCATCCTCGAGAACCCCTCCTACGTCCCCAGTTGCAACCTCAATCCGGTGATCAGCTGCGGCTCGGTGATGCGCACCGAACAGGCGGAGGTCCTCGGCTTCCCCAATCCGCTGCTGGGGCTGGCCGCCTTCGGCGCGCTGGCGGCGATCGGGGCGGGGCTGCTGGCCGGTGCCGCGTACCGGCGGTGGTTCTGGCTGGGCCTGCACGCCGGCACCCTGCTGGGCGTGGTGTTCGTGCACTGGCTGGTGGACCAGGCGCTGTACGAGATCGGCGCGCTGTGCCCGTACTGCATGGTGGTGTGGGCGACGGTGGTGACGCTGTTCTGGTACACGACGCTGCACAACCTGCGGGCCGGTGTGATCCCGGTCGGCCCCCGGCTGCGGCCGGTGGTGCGGGAGGCCGCGCGCTACCACTGGGCGCTGCCGGTGCTGTGGGCGGCGGTGATCGCGCTGCTGGTCCTCAACCGCTTCTGGTACTACTGGAGCACGCTCCTCTGACGGTGCGCCGCCCGGCGGTGCCCGGTCAGGGCGTGCTCGGGGAACCCTGGCCGAACACCGCCCGGCGGTAGGCGTTGCGCAGGTCGGTGAGCGGCTGGATCCCGCGGTCGTAGTGCACCTTGTTGGTGAGCAGCAGCGCCCAGCGGCCGAGCCGCCGGGAGACCCAGAGGCCGGTGCCGGTGAAGCCGTAGTGGACGAAGGTGCCCTCGGCCGGCTCCGTGCCGGGGGCGTACAGCCAGGACAGGCCGCGGGCGGGCGCGAGGCCCCCGGTCTGCTCGCGCAGCGACTCGGCCATCCAGGGTTCGCCCCAGGGCGGCCCGGCCGGCGGGGCGAGCACCGCGGTGAGGAAGCGGGCGAGGTCGCGGGCGGTGGAGAAGGCCCCGGCGTTTCCGGAGACCCCGCCGAGCAGTCGCGCGGAGGGGTCGTGGACGACGCCGCACAGGTGGGCCCCGGTCCGCTCGTCGTACTCGGTGGGTGCGGTGCGGTCGGCCTCGGCGGGGTCGAGCGGCCCGTACCGGGTGTCGGTCATGCCGAGCGGCCGCCAGACCTGGCGGTCGGCGAGCCGGTCGAGCGGGGCGCCGCCGAGGTCCTCGACGAGGTGGCCGAGCAGCACGGCGGCGCGGTCGGTGTACTCGACGGCCGTCCCGGGCGGGCGGTGCAGCGGGGCGGCGATCACCCCGGCCCGGATCGCCGCGAGGTCGCGTCCGTAGCGCTGCTCGAAGCCGGTGTACGGGAGCATTCCCGCGGTGTGGGCGAGGAGTTGACGTACCGTCACCACGCCGACGGGGTGCCCGGCGGCAGGCGGCCACCACCGGCCGAGGGGCTCGTCGAGCGGGAGCCGGCCGGCCTGCCACAGCGCCCCGGCACAGGGCCAGAGCGCGACGACCTTGGTGAGGCTGGCGAGGTCGTACCGGGTGTCCGGGCCGGCCGCGAGCCGGGCGTGCCGGCCCCGGCCGAGCACGCCGTGGGCGCCGCCGCCGATCCGGCCTCGGGCGTCGCCGACGGCCCACACGGCGCCGGCGCCGACGGTGCGGGCGCCGTCGGCGACCAGCCGGTCGAGCTCCCCGCCGGGCGCGGCCAGGGCGGGGAGCCGCTCGGCTCCGGGTGCTCGGTGGCTCATCCGTCCCCCTCGGAGGTGTCGGGGGAGCCTACCCGGCGGGCGGGCGGATCAGGCCGTCGCGGACAGTTCCTTGCCGAGGCAGATGCTCATCGGGTGTTCGCGGTAGATGCCGAACTTCCGGATCGCCGCGTACCCCTCGGACTCGTACAGCGCCACGGCCTCCGGCTGCTCGGTGCCGGTCTCCAGGATGGCCCGGGTGAGCCCGGCCTCGACGGCGGTCCGCTCCAGGTGGCGCAGCACCGCCCGGGCCAGGCCGCGGCCGCGGGCGGCCGGGATCACGAACATCCGCTTGATCTCCGCGTCACCGTCGCGCACCCCGTCCGGCCCGGCCTGCTTGGCCCGCCAGCCGCCGCAGGCGACCGGCCGGCCCCCCAGGTAGGCGATCAGGAACAGTCCGGACGGCGCCTCGAAGTCCTCGGCGTGCATCACGGTCTCGTCGGGGTCGCCGTAGCGGCGGACGTACTCCTGCTGGACCTCCGCCGAGAGGGCCTGGGCATCGGGGTGGGCGTAGCCGGTGACGCGGAACTCGACGGTGTCCGCCGCCGCGGTGGTGCTCTTCATGAGGAAAGAGCCTACGGCGGGGAGTCAGCGGGCCTCGAACCGGGCGACCAGGTCGTCCTTGCCGAACATCCGGGCGGTGTCGAGCGCGTTCGGAGTGCCGGCGGCCGGGTCGGCACCGCCGGCGAGCAGGACGGTCAGCACGTCCTCGGCGCCCTTGAAGACGGCGCCGGCGAGCGGGGTCTGACCGCGGTCGTTGGCGAGGTTCGGGTCGGCGCCGCGCTGCAGCAGGGCTTCCACGGTGGCGGCGTGGCCGTGGTAGGCGGCGAGCATCAGCAGGGTGTCGCCGCGGTCGTTGGTGAGGTCGGCGGGCGCGCCGGCGTCGACGTAGGCGGCCAGGGTGTCGGTCTCGCCGGCCCGGGCCGCGTCGAAGAGCTTCCCGGCGAGCGCGATCACCTCGGCGTCGGGGGCGTCGGCGGGCTGCTGGTGGGCGTCGGTCATGGCGGCGGCCTTTCCGGTCTGCGGGTGGAGGGTGCTGCGCGTACCGCACCGTAGCGGCCGGGCGGCGGCGCGGGCCAGCGTGCGTCCGGATTCCGGACGGCGCCCGGCCGGTGCGACACGTGTGCCGGAACGCTCCGGGGCCGTTCGGGCGAACTTCCCCGACCGCCGGGAAACCCCCGCCCCCCGCGGCGGGAATGCCTCGCCGCGCCGAAACGGCGCGGATACGGCCCCACCCGGGCCGGTTCGCATACCTCCGTCCGGACTCCAGGACGGTATCGGGGCGGGAAACCACCCATTTGCCCCGTTCCATCATCTATTACTTTTTGTCACGATTAAGGCACTTTCCGTGACACCGTCCCTGTCCCCCTCCCCGAGGAGCAGAGCGTGATCCTCTCGATTTCCGGCATCGTCCTGTTCGGCACCATCGCCTTCCTGTTCTTCCGCAGGGACGGACTAAAGGTCTCCCACGCCATCGTCTGCGCCCTCCTCGGCTTCTACATCGCCGGCTCCTCGATCGCCCCGAGCATCACCGCGGGCGGCGCCAGCCTGGCGAGCCTGCTCGGCGGCCTGAGGTTCTAGGGCGCGTCACTCCCCCGTACGGGCCCGGGCGCGGATCCCACCGCCCCGGGCCCCGTCGTACCACCGGCCCCGCCCCGCCACCCCACCCGTCCCACCCGCCCGGGGAGTCAAGGAATGCCGCTCAACCGCCACCTCAGCAAGGGTCGCGAGATCGCCCGGACCGCCGGGGACCACGCCTCCGACATGTTCGCCCCGCTCTCCGTGATCGGCCGCGGACTGCGCCACCACGCCGGCTGGACCAAGGACCGCTGGCAGACCACCCCCAAGGAGCGCCGCGGCCCGACGCTGTTCCTGGTCGCCGCCATGGCGGTCGGCGTCTACCTGCTGCCGCACGGCCTGCTGTTCGCGCTGATCGCCCTGATGGCCAGCGCCGCCTGGGCCGGCCGGGCCCCCAAGGCTGCCCCGGCACCGGCCGCCCCGGACGTCGCCGACGTCAAGCTCGGCGCGCTCTACGCGGCGCTCACCCCCTACCTGTGCGGCCCCGAGGACGCCAACCCGCTGTACCACTTCGAGGGCAGCTACAAGGACGCCTTCGGCTCCTGGGAGTTCGACGCCGAGGGCCGGCTCTCCCGGCTGGAACTGGGCTACCCGGCGTACTTCACCGACACCGAGCCCACCGCCCGGGCCCGGATCGAGCAGGTCGTCCAGGGCAAGGCCGGCCGGGCCCGGGAGTACCGCTTCGACTGGGACGAGGAGTCCAACCGGCTGCGGATCGCCGCGCTCACCCCGCTGCCCACCGACATCGTCGCCCAGCGCTTCGTGGCCGCCCCCGGCGAGATCGTGCTCGGCTTCACCGACGAGGACGGCACCGCCCGCACCATCCCGGTCTCCCGGGGCGGCGCGATCGCCCAGCAGCCGCCGGTGGTCTGGCGCACCGGCCCCCGTTCGGCCGAGCCGCACCTGCTGGCGCTCGGCGTCACCGGCTACGGCACCTCCAGCCTGATCCGCTCCGTCGCGCTCCAGGCCCTGCCGTACGCCGACCTGGTGGTCGTCGACGGCGCGGGCACCGGCGAGCACGCCTGCCTGGTCAACCGGCCCGGCGTGCACACGGTGGAGACCAGCCTGCACGGCGCACTCGCCGCCCTGGAGTGGGCCGTGCAGGAGACCGACCGCCGGCTCGCCGCGCTGAACGCCTCCCGGCACGCCGGCACCGCCCCGCCCGAGGACGTCACCCGGCCGCTCTGGCTGCTGCTGGACCACCCGACCGAGCTGAGCGAGCTCGCCCACGCCGAGGGCCGGCCGGACCCGCAGGACCTGCTCGAACTGCCGCTGCGGCACGGCCGCGCCGCCCGGGTCACCGTGGTCATCGCCGACGACCTCGAGGCCCGGGACCGGATCACCCCGACCGTGCGGGCCACCACCCGGGCCCGGGTGGTGCTCGGCCCCGCCGGCCCCGAGGAGGGCCACGCAGCGCTCGGCGCCCCGCTCGACATCGTGCCCGCCGCGCACGCCCCGATCGGCCGCGGCTACGCCCGGATCGGCAACGGCGCGCCCGTCCGGCTCCAGGTGCCCACCACCGTCGACCCGCTCGACGACGAGGCCCCGGCCCCGCTGCGGGACGCGGTGATCGCCCTGCTGCCGCACCGCGACACCCGGACCGAGGCCGCCGCCGACCTGCCGCCCCGGCCGGAGCACCCGCCGACGGCCCTGCGGGCCGACGGATCGCCGCTCACCCTGCCGGTCGCCCTCGGCAAGGACGAACCGATGATCCGTTCCCGTCCGATCTCGTAACCGCCCGGGGACGGGGGCGGCGACGGGCGTCGAATCCCGTCCCGGTACGCTCGTGGTGGAAAGGCCGACCGATCACCAGATGTGAAATAGGTGACACCTGGGGTGATATCCGCGGCCAGATGTGACAAATCGGGCGCCGGTGGGTACAAACAGGGGCGGCACGACAGACGACGCATGTCCCGGGACGGGAATCTTCGTCGGAAGCCGAGCGTTGACCGAACGACGAAGAACAGCGACCACTAGTCCTGTGGGCCATAAGCCCGGGAGGCACGATTCATGAGCGAGCGAGCTCTCCGCGGCACGCGACTCGGGGCCACTAGCTACGAGACCGACCGCGGTATCGATCTGGCTCCCCGCCAGACCGTCGAGTACGCATGTCAGAACGGACACCGATTCGAGGTTCCTTTCTCGGTCGAGGCGGAGATCCCCGCGACCTGGGAATGTCGCTTCTGTGGCCAGGAGGCAGCACTTCTCGACGGCGACGAGCCGGAGGAGAAGAAGGTCAAACCCACGCGCACCCATTGGGACATGCTGATGGAGCGCCGGACGCGCGAGGAGTTGGAGGAGGTGCTGGCCGAACGGCTGGCCGTGCTCCGCTCCGGCGGGATGAACCTCGCGGTGCATCCGCGGGACACCCGCAAGAGCGCCTGATCTCTCTCCCGCCACGGCGGGAGGACGCGAAAAGGGACCCTGGTCACCAGGGTCCCTTTCGCGTCCTCCGGCCCCGCCCGGGGCAGGCCGCCCGGCCGCCGGACGGCCCGCCGGGCGGCCGTCCGGGCACGGCCGTCCGGGCCGGAGGAGCGGAGGATCGGATCAGCCGGCGATCGGCGGGCGGTAGGTGGTGTCCGGGCCCTGCTGGTCCCGCGGAGCGGCGCCCGGCTCCACCACCTCGCCCTGGATCACCTTGCCGTCCGGGCGGTGGATGCGCAGCTGCTCCTGCAGCCGCATCGCGTCCGCGAACGGGGCGGACCCGGCGGCGGCGGTGCTGCGCAGGGCCTTGTCGGCCACCCGGCGGCCGGCCGCCCGCCACAGCGCCCTGGTCGGCGGGAAGAGCAGGGTCAGCGCCAGCGCGTCCGACAGGAAGCCCGGGACGATCAGCAGCACGCCGGCCAGCACCGTCATGCTCGTCCCGGTCTGCGGCTGCTGGGACTTCGGGTCCTTGCTCTGCTCGATCGCCGCGGACAGCGCCTTCAGCCCGGCCCGCTTGATCAGCGAGCCGCCGATCAGCGCGCCCGCGACGAGCAGCAGCAGCACGACGAATCCGCCCAGCCACGAGCCCACTTGGACCAGCAGCCAGATCTCCAGCACCAGCCAGGCGGTGATCAGCAACGGCAGCAGCCGGCGGAGCCTTCCGCGCGGGGCCGGACGGGTGGGGGCGGCTTGCTCGGTCACGGTACGGATCCACTCCAGGCGGTGCTCTGCGCGCCGCACGGGAGGTCCGGGCCGGCTACGGCACCACCCGGTCCAACGAATCCGTCGCGGCCGGTGTTCCGGCGGCGGCCCTGCGGCGGCGCCCGACCAGTACGCCCGCGCCGCAGGCCAGCAGGCCCGCGACGGCCAGCGTCCACTCCGGCGCGGCACCGACCCGGTCCGCCACCGTGGTGCCGTCGCGCAGCGGGACCGTCGCCGACAGCTCGGCCGGCGTCAGCTCCTCGGTGCGCTGCTGCACCGTGCCGTCCGGGGAGATCACCGCGCTGATGCCGCTGGTCGCGGCGATCAGCACGGCCCGCCCGTGCTCGACGGCGCGCAGCCGGCTCATCGCGAGCTGCTGCTCCGGCTGGCCGGTCCTGGCGTAGGTCGCGTTGTTGGTCTGGACGACCAGGACGCGGGCGCCGCTGTCCACGGTGTCCCGGACGATCTCGTCGTAGGCGACCTCGAAGCAGATCACGTCGCCGATCCGGGCCGGGCCGAGCTGCATCACGCCGTTGTGGTCGCCGGGGTAGAAGTCCCGGGCGACCCGCTGGAGGCGGGTGATCACCTTCATCAGCTGGGCGCGGAACGGCACGTACTCGCCGAACGGGACGGGGTGCTGCTTGGTGTAGGAGGCGCCCGGGCCGGTCTTCGGGTCCCACACGATGCCCTCGTTCTGGACGTGCTGGGCGTCCGGGCCGTCCACCAGGGTGCCGACCAGGGTGGGCACGCCGACGGTCTTCACCGCCTGGTCGATCCGCTGGTAGGCGAGCGGGTCGCTGAACGGGTCCAGGTCGGAGGAGTTCTCCGGCCAGATCACGATGTCCGGGCGCTCGACCCTGCCGGCCCTGATGTCCGCGGCGAGGCGCTCGGTGGCCACCGCGTGGTTGTTCAGGACCATCATCGGTCGGCCGAGGAAGTCCATGCCCGGGTTGGGCACGTTGCCCTGCACGATGGCGACCTTCACGGTGTCGGCCGCCGCGGTCGGCACCGGCACCAGGTAGCCGGCCAGCAGCGCGGCCACCGCGCCCAGCGCCGCCAGCGCGGCCGCCTTCGGGGCCCGGCCCGGCCCGCGCAGGCGCAGCGCCGCCCAGGCCAGGAGGGCGCCGGAGAGGGCGACCGCGAAGGTCACCAGCGGGGCGCCGCCGAGCGCGGCCAGCGGGGTGTACGGGGTCGCCGTGTTCGCGAAGGCCAGCCGCCCCCACGGGAAGCCGCCGAGCGGCAGCCGGTCCCGGGCCCACTCCTGGGTGATCCACAGGCAGGCCGCCCACAGCGGCCAGGCCGGCAGCCGGGAGGTCAGTGCCAGCCCGCTGCCGAGCACGGCGAGGAACAGCGCCTCCACGACCGACAGGCCGACCGTCGCGTCCCAGCCGACCACCCGCAGCCAGCTGAGCAGCATCAGGAAGAACGGCAGGCCGAAGGCGAAGCCCGTCCAGGCCGCCTGGCGGGCGGTGCGGCCGCGGGTGAGCAGCGAGAGCGCGGCGACGCCCAGCAGCGAGAGCGGCCACAGGTCGAAGGGCGGGAAGGCGAGCGCCAGCAGCAGTCCGGCCAGCGCGGCCAGGCCGGTGCGGGGCAGCCCGGCGCGGACCCGGGCGAGCGCGCGGGTGACCCGGCCGGGCGCGGGCGCCGGCTCGGCCGGCTCGGGTGCGGCCCCGGACCGCTCCTGGGTGACGGGCATGGCCACCGGCGCACCATCTTCCTGCGTGTTGCTGTTCGGACGCTGTCCGAAGAAGGTACCCCGGAACGCCAGGGAAGCGTGAGGTCAGGGTGATGGGCGACCGGCGGCCCGGGGGCGGCCCCGCGCCCCCTGCCCCGGGCCCCGGGCCCGCTGGTCAGCGGGCGGCGTAGCGGATCGGGCCGAGCGGCCACCGGCCGGCGAGCCAGGCGGACACGGCGCGGTGCAGCGGGGCGTCCAGGTGGGCCCGGTCGGCCCGGACCCAGGAACTGACGTTCACGACCGCCGGGTCCTCGCGGTCCCGGCAGACGTAGACGCAGCCGATCACCTCGTCCCGGTCCGGCTCCAGGACGGTGTAGGCGAAGCCGGTCCGGGCGGCGAAGTCGGCCGCGTGCCGGCGCAGGTCGGCGAGGTTCCGTTCGAGGGTCATCCCGGTGACGGGCGGCCAACGGCGGCCGGCGAAGCCGGGGGTGGCCCGGATGTGCGCGATGCCGCCCGTCCAGGCGGCGTGGTCGGAGGCGTTGTGCTGCTCGCCCAGGGGCTCCAGGCGGAACTCCGGGGCGAGCAGCTCGCGCGGGACGGTGAAGTCGGCGGGCACCAGTGGGTCGGTCGTCATACCGGCCAACCTAGGGGCCGGCTTCCGAACCACCGGCCCGGGGGGATTTCAGGCCCGGTGGACGGTGCGGCCGCGGACGACGGTGCGCAGGCAGGCCGGCAGCGGGCGCCCGGGGGTGAGGTCGGGCAGGCCGGGGGTGCCGGAGCGCGGATCGGTGGACCAGCCGGCCACCCGGGAGTCCGGGGCCTGCACGACCAGCTCGTCGGCGGCCCAGATCGCGTAGCTGGCGACGGCCCCGGGCACGAGCACGCCGTCCTGGTCGCGGCCGATCGCGCGCCAGCCGCCGCGGGTGTGCGCCGTGAAGGCGGCGCGGACGGAGATCCGGTGCTCCGGGGTGCGGTGGAAGGCCGCGGCGCGGACGGTGCCCCAGGGGTCGAGCGGGGTGACCGGCGCGTCCGAGCCGAACGCCAGCGGGACGCCGGCCCGCAGCAGGGCGGCGAAGGGGTTGAGCGCGGCGGCCCGCTCGGCGCCGAGGCGCCGGACGTACATGCCCTCCGGGCCGCCCCAGGCGGCGTCGAAGGCGGGCTGGACGGAGGCGGTCAGGCCGAGCTCGGCGAAGGCCGCGATGCTCTTGTCGTCCAGCGCCTCGGCGTGCTCGACCCGGTGGCGCAGGGCCCTGACCCGGGCCGCGCCGACCCGCTCGCCGGCCGCCCGGACGCCGTCGACGACGGCGGCCACGGCCGCGTCGCCGATGGCGTGGAAGCCGGCCTGGATCCCCGCCTCGGTGCAGGCCGCCACGTGGTCGGCGACCTGCTCGGCGGTCAGGTAGGCGGTGCCGGTGTGCTCGGCGTCCGCGTACGGGGTGTGCAGGCAGGCGGTGTGCGAGCCGAGCGCGCCGTCCACGAAGAGGTCGCCGCCGGCACCCACCGCGCCGAGCCGAGCGGCCGTCTCGACGCCGCCCAACTCTCCCCAGTAGCCGAACACTTCGGGACCGTCGCCCTCGGCGGCCAGGGCCAGCAGGGCGCTCAGGTCCGCCTCCGAGGAGATCTGCGGGCCGGCGCACTCGTGCAGCGCGCCGATGCCGAGTTCGGCGGCCCTGGCGAGGGTGGCCCGCTGGGCCCGGCGCCGCTGCGAGGGCGTCAGGCGGGCCAGCGCGGTCTGCCGCACGGCGTGGTGGGCGTCCTTGGTGAGCGGGCCCTCCGCCGCGTACCCGGCGCACTCGGCCAGGCCGGTGGTGAGCGCGCGCAGCGCGGTGGTGGCGAGCGCGGAGTGCACGTCGGTGCGGGAGAGGTAGAGCGCGGCGCCGCGGGCGGCCGCGTCGAGTTCGGCGAGCGTGGGCGGGCGGCCCTCGGGCCAGCCGGTCTCGTCCCAGCCGTGGCCGAGCAGCACCCCGTCGGCTTCGCCCCGCTCCTCGACGAAGGCGGTGACGGCGGCGAGGGCGGCGGCCAGCGAGGGGCTGCCGGTGAGGTCGAGGCCGGTGAGCGCCAGGCCGGTGGCGGTGGCGTGCACGTGGGCGTCGACGAAGGCGGGGGTGACCAGGGCGCCGTCCAGCTCGACGATCTCGTCGGCCGTCGCGGCGTACGCCTCGGCGGCGCCGTCGCTGCCGACCCAGGCGACGTGCTCGCCCTCGACGAGCATCGCGGTGGCGAAGGGGTCGGCGGGGCTGTAGACGGCGCCGCCGCGCAGCAGGACGGTTCGTGGGCCGCTCCGGCCCGAGGACGGGCGCGGGGGGAGGGTGCGTTCGGTCATGCCGCCAAGTCTGCACCCGCGGGGTTCGCCCTCAGAGCTTCGGGGGTCGGGCCTCGTAGGGGGTGGAGAGCACGACGGTGGTGCGGGTGGAGACGCCGGCCGCGCTGCGGATGCGGGCGAGCAGGTCCTCCAGGTCGCCGGGGGCACCGACGCGGACCTTGAGGATGTAGTTCTCGTCACCGGCGACGCTGTGGCAGGCCTCGATCTCCGGGAGGCCGGCCAGCCGTTCGGGGGTGTCGTCCGGGGCGCTCGGGTCGAAGGGCTTGACCGAGATGAACGCGGTCAGCGCGAGGTCGACGGAGTCCGGGTCGATGATCGCGGTGTACCCGCGGATCACCCCGCGCTGTTCCAGGCGGCGCACCCGCTGGTGCACCGCCGAGGTGGACAGGCCGGTGGCCTTGCCCAGGTCCGTGTAGCTCATCCGGCCGTCCTCGAGGAGCAGCTGGACGATGCGTTGGTCGAGGTCTTCCACAGTGCGCAAACCTACCCGGTCGGGGCACGGGGGGCGCACGCGGCGTCACGCAACGCCCCGGCCCGGGGCGCGCCCCCGGCTTCCGGTCAAGGGCGCACGGGGGCGATCCGGTGGGCGGCCGGGGCGACGGCGGGTGTCCGCACGGCACATGCCGGGTGAATGTGGCGTCCGATGTGGCCAAGGACACACCCGGTGCATCACGGTGCACCTGACCGCAGGGTTATGAGCCCGGATCACAGGGAAGTGCTGGTTGTGGCCCCGGGCGACCACGCCGGGCCCGATCCGAGGGGGATCCTCATGCCGACTGACCAGCGTGCCCTGGGCGCCGACGAGACCGACGATACGACCGGCCGCGACGACCTCGCGGTCGATCACGACCTCGCGCCGGGCGTCGACCCGGGCGAGGCCGACACCTGGGACATCTTCCGGGTGCACTGCCCCGAGTGCCGCCGCCCGATCGCCCTGGTGGCCGACGAGGAGCGGCTGCCGCAGCACGCGCTGCTGCCGACGGCCTGGAACCCCTTCGCCCCCGCGCTCTGCCCGGGTTCGGGCACGCCGACCGACGACCTGGCCGAGGTGGAGACCCCGGACGACGCCCAACCGACCGGCCTGGCCGCACTGTTCGCGCTCCCCACCGAACTCGACTGGCGCACCCAGCCGTTCTCGCACGCGGTGGCGCACCGGCCGGTGCGCACCGCCGCCGTCACCCCGGTGATCCCCGAGCAGCGCCGCCGCCTCGTCCGCCGCTGACCCGCCGGGGCCCGGCCCCGGCCCGGACACGCCTCCGGCCGTCACTCCGCACCCTGGAGTGACGGCCGGAGGCCGTTCGGGAGGTCAGCCCTCGGTCCCGCCGGGCCGGCCCCGGTTCGGCGGGCCGGCCGGCGGTTCGGGGGGCGGGCCGGCGGTTCGGGAGGCAGGCCCGCGGTTCGCGGGAGGTCAGCCCTTGGTGAGGTGGCGGCCGATCACCAGGCGCTGGATCTGGTTGGTGCCCTCGACGATCTGCAGCACCTTCGCCTCGCGCATGTAGCGCTCGGCCGGGAAGTCCTGGGTGTAGCCGTAGCCGCCGAGGACCTGGACGGCGTCGGTGGTCACCCGCATCGCGGCGTCGGTGCAGAACAGCTTCGCCATCGCCGCCTCCTTGGAGAACGGCCGGCCCGCGTCCCGCAGTCGGGCGGCGGACAGGTAGAGCGCGCGCCCGGCCTCGATCTGGGTGGCCATGTCGGCGAGCATGAAGGACAGGCCCTGGAAGTCCGCGATCGGGCGGCCGAACTGGCGGCGGGTGCGCGCGTAGTCCACCGCGAGGTCGAGCGCGGCCTGCGCGACGCCGACCGCACAGGCGGCGATGCCGAGGCGGCCGGAGTCGAGCGCGGCGAGGGCGATCTGGAAGCCCTGGCCCTCCTCGCCGATCAGCCGCTCCCGCGGCACCCGGGCGCCGTCGAAGTGCAGCTGCGCGGTGGGCGAGGACTTCATGCCCATCTTGTGCTCCGGCGGCGCGGCCGACAGGCCCTGCACGTCGCCGGGGAGCAGCAGGCAGCTGATGCCCTTGGGGCCCTCGCCGCCGGTGCGCACCAGGGCGCTGTAGAAGTCCGCCTGACCGCCGTGCGTGATCCACGCCTTGGTGCCGTTGACCACGTAGGCGTCGCCGTCGAGGTCGGCGCGGGTGCGCAGCGCGGCGGCGTCCGAGCCGGACTGCGGCTCGGAGAGGCAGTAGGCCCCGAGCTGTTCGCCGGAGAGTATCCCGGGCAGCCACTGCGCGCGCTGCTCCTCGGTGCCGAAGCCGGCCAGCGCGTGGCAGGAGAGGGTGTGCACGCTCACGCCGAGGCCGACGGCGAGCCAGCCGGCCGCGAGCTCCTCCAGCACCTGCAGGTACACCTCGTAGGGCTGCTCGCCGCCGCCGTACTTCTCGTCGTACGGGAGGGAGAGCAGGCCGGCCTCGCCGAGGGTGCGGAAGACCTCCCGCGGGAAGCGCCCGGCGGCCTCGTCCTCGGCAGCGCGGGGCTGCAGCTCCCGCTGGACCAGGTCCCGGGTGAGGCTCAGCAGCTCGCGGGCCTCCTCGCTGGGCAGCTGGCGCTCCACGGCTTTCGCGGGGGACGGGGTCATGGCGGCGGTCGCCTCCTCGATCGGGCGCCGGGACCGTGGTGTGGCGGGTCCGGCGCGGGTGTGGCAGGTCGGCCCGACCGGCACCGGATTGCGGTGAACGGCCGTTCACAGGCGGGGCGCTGCGAAGTATGCCGGAAACCGGCGGCTCCGTCACGATCGGTCTGGTGGAACTGGCCGGAGTGGTTGGCTACGGCACCGTAGGGTTGCCGTTGTGGCTGCTTCCGGAACCCCCGCCTCCGCCGTCCCGCCCGAGTACGGCCCCGCGATGGGCGCCCTCGCGGCGGAGCTGCGCGCACTGCCGCCGTCCTGCGGCCCGGTGCGGCTGGTCGCGGTGGACGGGCACGCGGGCTCCGGCAAGACCACCTTCGCCGGGCGGCTGTCCGCGGCGCTCGACGGGGCGCCGGTGGTCCACCTCGACGACCTGGCCACCCACGCCGAGCCGTTCGGCTGGACGGAGCGGCTGCGCGAGCAGGTGCTGGAACCGCTGGCGGCGGGCCGGGGCGCCGCGTACCGGGTGTACGACTGGACGCTGCGCCGCTTCGAGGGGACGGCCCCGGTGCCGGCCGCCCCGGTGGTGCTGGTGGAGGGCGTCGGGGCCGGACGGCGGGCGGTGCGGCCGTGGCTGGCCCGGGTGATCTGGATGGAGCTGGACGCCGGTGCGGCCCGCCTCCGGGGCGAGCGGCGGGACGGTCCGGAACTGGCCGATTTCTGGGCGGACTGGGCCCGGGCCGAATCGGCGCATTTCGCCGCGGACCCGAGCCGCCCGCACGCGGCGACGAAGGTCGACGGGGTGACCGGACGAATCACGCCGGGCACCGTCGGTGAACCTTCAACAAGCCCTTGACCTGCGGTATCGCCAGGACTTAGGTTCTCCTCAGCTGCCGGAACGGGATGTTCCGGCCGCCTCGGACCCGGCGCCCCCGGCTTGTTCCCCCGTGAGTCGGGGGCGCCGTCCGGTCCCCTTCCGAATCCCGCTCCCCCACCGCCGGAACGAGCCCGCACCCGCTCAACGGCCGCGCGCGCGATCGCATTTGACCCCGTGCGGCACCCTTCCGGATCAGCTCCGCCCCGGTACGATTCCTGGCAGGCGCATATGCGCCCGGGGGCATCCGACCACCGGCCCGGCAGCGCGAAGGCGACCGCCACCGAGCCCCGGGCCACACCGCGGGGGGCGTGAGTGACGACGGTGGACAGTTCCGACAGCAACGCGGGCGGCCCGGACCTGCTCGCCGACCGCGCCTGGCTGCGTGCCATGGACGCCTACACGGCCGGCGCGTACGCGCGCGCCGAGGAGGAGTTCCGTGCGGCCGTCCGGCTGGATCCGGGGATGGCCGACGCCTGGCTCGGCCTGCACGCGCTGCGCAGCGACACCTCGGCCGCACTGCTGGCCATGTACCGCAACCAGAAACGGTTCGGCGAACAGCGCCGCCGGCACCGACGCTCACTGAGCTCCTGGTACTGGCTCGGCTGGTGGGTGCAGCCCGTCCTGGAGGACGCCCGCGACCTGGCCCTGGCCCACGCCTCGCACTGGCTGGACGGCCGGCACCTGGCCGAGCTGGACCGCGCGCTGGAGCAGTGCCCGGCCCCCAGCGAGGACCCGTCCGCCCAGTTCCTCTACGCCTGCCGCTCCTACCTGCTGAAGGACTGGGAACAGCTGATCCGGGACACCGACCGGCTGCTGGACGACCCGCTGCTCGGCATCGAGGCCGGCCTGTTCGCCGGCATGGCCCGCGTCCGGCTGGACATGTGCGCCCAGGCCCAGGCCCCGCTGGCCGCCTCGCTGGCCCGCTGCCGCTCGGAGCAGCCGCAGCGCAAGGAGCTGCGGTACTGGCTGGCCCGGGCCTACGAGGGGGCCGGGCGCAGTGCCGCCGCACTGCCGCTCTACCGGGCGGTGCACCGGGCCGACCCGGTGTTCATGGACACCGCGGCCCGGCTGGCCGCGATCGCGGCGGAGGACGGCCTCGCGGACGGACTCACCGACGGCCTCGCGGACGGCCTGCTGACCGGCGGCCCGCCGGCCGGCGGCAGATCCGCCGGGATCGAGGAACTCGGGCCGGAGGGGGCGGAGTTCCAGGACGGCACGGGGTACGCCGGGGCCGGCGGCTTCGACGACGGCGCCACCGGGTTCACGGGCTTCGCCGACCCGGCCGACCTCGCCGGGGAGTCCGGGGAGTCCGGGTACCCCGACCCGGCCGGGTACCCCGAGGGGGCCACCGCGTACACCGAGGGGCCGGCCTTCACCGGCGGGACGGGCTTCGGGGACGGCCCGCCCCGGAGCGACGGCCCGCCGACGGGCGCCGCACCGCAGGCGGCCGGCGAGCGGTCCGGGGCGCCGGCCGGCTCCGCCGCCCAGGCGCCGCTCCCGGTCCACGCCGAGGCCCAGCCCCGGGCGGCCTCCCCGACGGCCGCCCAACCGGTCGACGACGAACACGAGTTGGACGCCGCACTGGCCGAACTCGCGCTGATGGTGGGCCTGGAGCCGGTCAAGCGCCAGGTCCGGGCGCTGTCCGCGCAGCTGCGGATGTCCCGGCTCCGGGCCGCGCAGGGCCTGCCCGTCCAGCCGCCCAAGCGCCACTTCGTCTTCTCCGGGCCCTCCGGCACCGGCAAGACCACCGTGGCCCGGATCCTCGGCCGGGTCTTCCACGCCCTCGGGCTGCTCTCCGGCGACCACCTGGTCGAGGCCCAACGGGCCGACCTGGTGGGCGAGTTCCTCGGACAGACCGCGGTCAAGGCGAACGAGCTGATCGACTCCGCCCTGGACGGCGTGCTGTTCATCGACGAGGCCTACAGCCTCTCCAACTCCGGCTACACCAAGGGCGACGCCTACGGCGACGAGGCGCTCCAGGTGCTGCTGAAGCGCGCCGAGGACAACCGCGACCGGCTGGTGGTGATCCTGGCCGGCTACCCCGAGGGCATGAACCGGCTGCTGGCCACCAACCCCGGCCTCAACTCCCGGTTCACCACCCGGGTGGACTTCCCCAGCTACCGCCCGAACGAACTGACCGCGATCGGCGCGGCCCTGGCCGGCCGGGACGGCGACGGCTGGGACGAGGACGCGGCCGAGGAGCTCGCCAGCATCTGCACCCACGTGGTCCGCGAGGGCTGGATCGACGAACTGGGCAACGGCCGGTTCATCCGCACCCTGTACGAGAAGTCCTGCGCCTACCGCGACCTGCGGCTCTCGCTGCTGCGCGAGCCGCCGGGCCGCGAGGACCTGGCGACCCTGCGGCTGCCCGACCTCGTCCAGGCCTACGGGGAGCTGATCGACGGCCGCGGCTGAGACCTGCTCCGCGTTGCCGGGCCCCGGCTCCCGGGGGTGCTATCGGCCCCGGGGCCGAGAGGGGTTCCCCGCGGCCGGACCCGGCTCCCGGGGCCGGGGCTCAGCCCTGCAGCAGCGCCGCCTCGCGCTCCGGGTCCAGCCCGACCTTCGGGCGGTCGGCGCGCTGCGGGGCACCGCCGCCGAGCGACCGCAGCCAGGCCCAGGTGTCCTCGACCGTCTCGGCCACCGGGCGGCAGCGCAGCCCGGCCGCCACCGCCCGCTCCACCGACGCGCCGTGCAGGAAGTCGTACAGCTCCCCGGGCGCCAGCCAGACCGGCAGCTCCGTCCACGGCTCCACCCCGGCCGCCAGGATGCGCTCGGGGTCGGTCCAGCGCAGCCGCGCGTCCGAGCCGGTGGCCCGCACGCAGGCCTCCAGCAGCCCGCCCATCGTGGTGTGCCCGGCCGGGCTGACCACGTTGTAGGCCCCGCCGAGCCGGGCCGCCGCGGCGTCCAGGGTCCAGCTCGCCAGGTCGCGGGCGTCGACGTACTGCAGGGCGAGGTCACGCGGACCGGGGGCGAGCACCGGGCCGCCGCGGGCGATCCGGTTCAGCCACCAGGGCAGCCGGCCGACGTCCTCGTACGGGCCGAGGATCAGCCCGGCCCGGGCGAGCAGGGCGCTCCCGCCGAACTCCGCCTCCAGGGCCAGCTCGGCGCCGCGTTTGGCCTCGGCGTACGGCGCCCCCTCCCCGGCGTCCGGGGAGGCCTCGACGACCCCCGCCGACTCGTCCGCCCCGGCCCCCGACGGGTAGGCGTACACGGAGCGGCTGGAGACGTAGGCGTAGTGCCCCACCCGGCCGTTCAGCAGGCGGGCGCTGTCGCGCACCGCCGCCGGGGCCCAGGACCAGGTGTCCACCACCGCGTCCCACTCCCCCGCGGCCAGCGCCGCGAGCCCGCCCTCGGCGGTGCGGTCGCCCCGCACCACCCGCACGCCCTCGGGCGCGGGCCGCGTGCCGCGGTTGAGGGCCGTCACCTCCCAGCCCCTGGCCAGCGCCTCCTCGGCGACGGCCCGTCCGACGAACTTCGTTCCACCCAGCAGCAGAAGCCTCATGCCGACCACCCTGCCCCGGGGTGGCCGGCATGGGAACGGCTCCCTGCTCTGGGCAGAATCGCCGACGGCGGACACGCCGTCGGCGGAACCGGGAACCTCAGGCGGCGGAGCGGTGGTCGGGGTCGTGCATCTCGCCCACCAGCTCCTCCAGCACGTCCTCCAGCGTGACCACGCCGAGCGTGCGCCCGTCCTGGTCCAGCACGGCGGCCAGGTGGCAGGTCGCCCTGCGCATCGCGCCCAGCGCGTCGTCCAGCGGGAGGCTGCCGCGCAGCACCGTGATCGGGCGCCACAGGCGGGCCGGGACCGGCGCGGACGGGTCGTCCACGTCGAGGATGTCCTTGAGGTGCAGGTAGCCCAGGTAGCCGTGGCCGGCCGGGTCGCCGTCGGTGACCGGGAAGCGCGAGAAGCCGGTGCGCAGCGCCAGCTCCTCGACCTCGGCGGCGGTCACCTTGGTGTCCACCGTGACCAGCTGCTCGGGCTTGAGCAGTACCTCGGTGACCGGGCGGTGGCCCAGCTCCAGGGCGTCCTCCAGGCGCTCCTGGCGGCCCTCGTCGAGCAGGCCCGCGTCCCGGGAGTCGACCAGCAGGTACATCAGCTGCTCGGTGGTGAACACCGACTCGACCTCGTCCCTGGCCTCGACCCGGAACAGCTTCAGCACGCCGTTGGCCAGCGAGTTCAGCATCCGGATGACCGGGGCGAGCCAGCGCGCCAGCCGGTCCAGCGGCGGGCCGAGCCAGAGCGCGGCCTTCTCCGGGCCGGCCATCGCCATGTTCTTCGGCACCATCTCGCCCATCACCATGTGGAGGAAGACCACGACGGCGAGCGAGATCCCGTAGGAGAGCGGGTGCATCAGGCCGGAGGGGACGCCGATCGCGTGGAACGGACCCTCCAGCAGGCTCGCGATGGTCGGCTCGGCGAGCGCACCGAGGCCCAGCGAGCAGACGGTGATGCCGAGCTGGGCCGCGGCCAGCATCGCGGACACGTTGGACAGGGCGTGCAGCACCGTGCGGGCGCGCTTGTGGCCCGCCTCGGCGAGCGGTTCGATCTGGCTGCGGCGCACCGACACCACGGCGAACTCGGCGCCGACGAAGAAGGCGTTGCCCAGCAGCAGCAGGACGGCGACGGCCAGTTGGAGCGCGGTCATCGGTCGTCCCCGTCGTTGTCGTCGAACACGGACGGAGCGCTGGTGCGCTCCACCCGGACCTGGCTGGTGCGGTGCCGGTCGACACCCGTCACGGTGAAGCGCCAGCCCGGCAGCACCGCCTGCTCACCCACCGCGGGCAGCTTGCCGAGCAGGTCGGCGACCAGGCCGGCCAGGGTCTCGTACGGGCCGTCGGGGGCGTTCAGGCCGATGGCCTCCAGCTGGTCGATCCGGGCGCGGCCGTCGGCCTCCCAGACCGGCAGGCCGTCCACCGGGGGCAGCGGGAACAGCTCGGGGCGGTCCGCGGGGTCGTGCTCGTCCTGCACCTCGCCGACGATCTCCTCGACGATGTCCTCGACGGTGACGACACCGGCGGTGCCGCCGTACTCGTCGACCACGATGGCCATCGGCTGAAGGCGGCGCAGCCGGTCGAGCAGCCGCTCGGCGGGCAGCGTCTCGGGCACCAGCAGCGGCGCCGAGGCCAGCTCGGCCACCCGGACCAGGCCGCGCCGGGCGGCCGGGACGGCCAGCGCGTCCTTGAGCGTCACGATGCCGGTGACCTCGTCCAGGCTGTCGGCGTAGACCGGGAAGCGGGACAGGCCGGTGGCGCGGGTCAGGTTGACCACGTCGGAGGCGGTGGCGTCGCGCTGCAGGGCGGCGACGTCGACCCGCGGGGTCATCACGGACTCCGCGGTGAGCTCGCCCAGGCCGAGGGTGCGGACGAACAGGGTCGCCGACTCCTCGTCTATCGCGCCGGCCTTGGCCGAGTGGCGGGCCAGCGAGACCAGTTCGGCCGGGGTGCGGGCGTGGTCCAGCTCCTCCTGCGGCTCGACGCCGAAGGCGCGCACCGTCCGGTCGGCCGCCCCGTTGAGGAAGCTGATCAGCGGGCGGCAGACGAAGGAGAAGGCCATGTGCGGGGCGGCGACCGCGCGGGCCACCTGGAGCGGGCGGGAGATCGCCCAGTTCTTCGGGACCAGCTCGCCGATCACCATCTGCACGACGGTGGCCAGCACCATGCCGACGATCACGGCGGTGCCGCGGGCGGCCGACTCGGGCACGCCGATGCCGGTCATGACCGGGCCGAGCAGGGTCGACAGCGCCGGCTCGGCGAGCATGCCGACCACCAGCGAGGTGACGGTGATGCCGAGCTGGGCGCCGGAGAGCTCGAAGGAGAGGTGCCGCAGGGCCCGGGAGACGCGGGCGGACTTGGCGTCGCCGCTCCCGGCGGAACGTTCCACCGCACCGCGTTCGACGGTCACGAAGGCGAACTCGGCCGCCACGAAGAGGCCGTTGGCGAGGATCAGCAGGAGGGCTGCGAGCAACAGCAGCCAGGCGGTGATCACAGTGCCGCCTGCCTTCCGCTCGGGGGAAGGTCGACGGCGTGGGTACTACCGGACGGATCGTCCATCGAGGGGGGGTGTCACTCCTCAGGTCGGGTCGGAAAGGGCGGGGACTTTGCCCCGCTTTTACCAGCGTAGACCATACCCGGGCGACGGTAGGAAGGGTGTTCGGACGCACCTGCCCCGGAATCCCAGGCCGGGTGGCGCTCCGGTCGAGGGCCGGACGGGGGCGGACGGGAGCCGGCCGGGAGCCGGCCGGGACGGGAGCCGATCGGGGTGGAGGGACCGCGGGGTGGAGGGCCGGACGGACCCCCGTCCCCTCGCGTCGCTCAGGCGGCGTGCTGCTCGACCAGGTCGCGCAGGGCGCGGGCGTCCGCGATGGCCTGGGCCTTGCCGACCCCGGACTGGATGCCGACCACGGCCAGCGAGGTGCCGTCGGCCAGGTCGAGGGTGGCCCACGGGTCACCCTGGCGGAAGTTGACCCGGACGATCTCCGCCCAGGCGAGCCGGCGACTGCGGACGAAGTTGACCACCGTCACGCCCTGCGCGTCGGCGCGGACCCGCGGGCGGGCCAGCATCAGGCCGACGGCCGCGAACAGCACGCCGCTGGACACCATCATGATCCGGTCGTTGAGCTGCCAGTTCGCCGGCAGCAGCACGGCCATCGCGGCGAACAGCACCACCAGCAGGGCGCAGACCGGCAGCAGCACGGCGCGGGTGCGGCGCGGCGCCCAGGTGACGGGGAACTCGACGGGCGGCGTGGACACGGGGGATCTCCGGTGGGTGCTTCGGGCGGTTCGACTGCGGCGGGCCGTCCGGCCGTTCCGGGGTGCTCGCAGCGATGGGGCGGGGGCGCCGCTCGGCGCCCCCGCCCCATTCAACCGTGTCTTACCCCGGTGACGACCGGCAGGTCAGAGGCGGCAGGCGTGGATGTTGGTGACCAGGATGGCGCGGGCGCCGATGCCCCAGAGGTCGTCCATGATCTGCTGCGCCTCCTTGCGGAGCACCATCGACCGCACCGCGACCCAGCCCTCGGTGTGCAGCGGGGAGACGGTCGGCGACTCCAGGCCCGGGGTGAGCGCCACGGCGGCGCCGACCTTCTCGGCACGGATGTCGTAGTCCATCAGCACGTAGCGGCGGGCCACCAGCACGCCCTGGAGGCGGCGCAGGAACTGCTCCACCGCCGGGTCGTCGCCCGCGCCCTTGGGCCGGATCACCACGGCGTCCGAGATCAGGATCGGCTCGCCGAAGACCTCCAGGCCGGCGTTGCGCAGGCTGGTGCCGGTCTCCACGACGTCGGCGATCACGTCGGCGACGCCGAGCTGGACCGCGGTCTCCACCGCGCCGTCCAGCTTGGTGACGGTCGCCTTCACGCCGTGGTCGGCCAGGTGCTGCTCGACCAGGCCGGTGTAGGAGGTGGCGATCCGCAGGCCCTCCAGGCCCTTCACGTCCTCGACGTCGACGCCCTCGGGGCGGGCGAATCGGAAGGTCGACCCGGCGAAGCCGAGGGCGAGCACCTCCTCGGCGTTGGAGTGCGAGTCGAGCAGCAGGTCGCGGCCGGTGATGCCGACGTCCAGCCGGCCGGAGCCGACGTAGACGGCGATGTCGCGCGGGCGCAGGAAGAAGAACTCCACCTCGTTGTTCGGGTCGACGAGGACGAGCTCCTTGGGGTCCTTCCGCTGGCGGTAGCCGGCCTCATGGAGCATCTCCGCCGCGGGACCCGAGAGAGAACCCTTGTTGGGGACGGCGATGCGCAGCATGGGAGGTTGGTTCCTTACCTGTTGGGAGGGGTGTGCGGTTCCGGGCCGGTCTCAGAGGTACTTGTAGACGTCGTCGAGCGTCAGCCCACGGGCGATCATCATCACCTGAAGGTGGTAGAGCAGCTGGGAGACCTCCTCGGCCGTCTGCTCGTCCGACTGGAACTCGGCGGCCATCCAGACCTCGGCGGCCTCCTCGACGACCTTCTTGCCGATCGCATGGACGCCCTGCTGGACGAGCTGCGCGGTGCGGGAGGACGAGGGGTCGCCGGTGGCGGCCTTCTGCTGGAGCTCGGCGAAGAGCTCCTCGAATGTCTTCGAAGCCATGATGGACTCACCATACGGCGTGCGGGCTGACGGGCGGTAAACGGTCCCGGACCGTGGACAGTCCGGTGGACGTCCACGGTCCGGGGGGTCGGCGCGCAGGTCGTGCGGGGGCGCCGGTGGTGGCGCGGTCGCTCCGGCGCGGCCGCCGGAGCGCTGCGGTCAGAGCGCGGCGCGCAGCACCGCGGCGGTGGCGACGGCCGCGGTGACGGCCTCGTGCCCCTTGTCCTCGGCGGAGCCCGGCAGGCCCGCGCGGTCGAGCGCCTGCTCCTCGTTGTCGCAGGTCAGCACGCCGAACCCGACCGGGACACCGGTGTCGACGCTGACCTGGGTGAGGCCGGCGGTGGCCGCCTGGCAGACGTAGTCGAAGTGCGGGGTGCCGCCGCGGATCACGACGCCGAGCGCGATCACGGCGTCGTAGCCGCGGTCGGCGAGGCGCTTGGCGGCGACCGGCAGTTCGAAGGTGCCGGGGACGCGCAGTACGGTCGGCTCGGCGATGCCCAGCTCCTTGAGCGCCCGGTGGGCGCCGTCCAGCAGGCCGTTCATCACCTGGTCGTGCCACTGCGCGGCGATGACCGCGACCTTGAGGTCGGCGACGCCGTCGATGGTCAGCTCGGGGGCTCCGTGGCCGCTCATGGGGGTACTTCCTGTCCGTCGTGGTTCGTGGTGTCGTGGTGTCGCTGTGGGGCGGGGGGAGTTCAGGAGCCGAGGCCGGGCAGGTCGTGGCCCATCCGGTCGCGCTTGGTGCGCAGGTAGCGCAGGTTGTGCTCACCCGGCGCGATCTCGACCGCCTCGCGCCCCTTGACCTTCAGGCCGTGCTCGGTGAGCGCGGTCAGCTTGTCCGGGTTGTTGGTGAGCAGGGTGAGCGAGCGGACCCCGAGGTCCACCAGCATCTGCGCCGCGATGCTGTAGTCCCGGGCGTCGGCCGGCAGTCCGAGGTCGAGGTTGGCGTCGACGGTGTCGCGCCCCTGCTCCTGGAGCTCGTAGGCGCGCAGCTTGTGCGCCAGGCCGATGCCGCGGCCCTCGTGGCCGCGCAGGTAGAGCACCACGCCGCGGCCGGCCTCGGCGACCCGCTCCAGGGAGGCCTCCAGCTGGGGGCCGCAGTCGCAGCGCAGCGAGCCGAAGACGTCACCCGTCAGGCACTCGGAGTGGACCCGGACCAGGACGTCCTCGTCCTCGGGCAGCCGGCCGTCGGCGCCCAGGCCGCCGGCCACCAGCGCGATGTGCTCGACGCCGTCGATGGTGCCCCGGTACCCGACCGCGGTGAACTCGCCGTGGACGGTGGGCAGGGCGGTGGTGGCGGCCCGGTCGACGTGCAGCTCGGTGCGGCGCCGGTAGGCGATCAGGTCCTCGATGGAGATGATCGCGAGGCCGTGCTCGCGGGCGAAGGCCACCAGTTCGGGCAGCCGGGCCATCGTGCCGTCGTCGTTGACCACCTCGGCGATCGCGCCGGCCGGCGCCAGCCCGGCGAGCCGGGCCAGGTCGACGGCGGCCTCGGTGTGGCCCGGCCGCACCAGCACGCCGCCCTCGACCGCGCGCAGCGGGAAGACGTGCCCGGGGCGGGTCAGGTCGCCCGGCTCGGTGCCGGAGGAGGCCAGCAGCCGGACGGTGCGGGCGCGGTCGGCGGCGGAGATGCCGGTGTCCACCCCGTCCCGGGCGTCCACCGAGACGGCGTAGGCGGTGCCCTTGCGGTCCTCGTTGACCTGCGTCATCGGCGGGAGCTTGAGGCGGTCCAGCTCCTCCCCCGTCATCGGGGTGCAGATCACGCCGGAGCTGTAGCGGATGGTGAAGGCCATCAGCTCGGGGGTGGCCGCGGAGGCGGCGAAGACGATGTCGCCCTCGTTCTCGCGGTCCTCGTCGTCGACCACGATCACGGCGCGGCCGAGCGCGATGTCGGCGATCGCCCGCTCGACCGGGTCGAGGACGAGTTCGAGGCCGTCGGTCTGGTTCTCGGTCATGCCGTGACTCCCTGCGGGACGGTGGCGGACTGGACGCGCGGCTCACGGGTGCTCAGCCACCAGGAGCGCAGGCCGAGCAGCACCAGGACGAAGTAGATCGAGTAGGTGAGTCCGGAGAAGGAGTAGCCGCTGTTGAAGGCGAGCGGGACGCCGACCACGTCGACGGCGATCCAGGCGAACCAGAACTCCAGCCAGCCGCGGGCCTGGGCCACCATCGCGGCCAGCGTGCCGACGAAGATGTAGGCGTCCGACCACGGGCTCCAGGACAGGCTGGGGTAGGACTGGAACAGCAGGGCCAGACCGACGGTGCCGGCCGCCGTGCCGGCCACCAGGGCGGCCCGCTCGGGCCAGGTGGCGAACCGGACGGCGATCGTGCCGGTGTCCCGGCGCCCCCGCCGCCACTGGGTCCAGCCCCAGGCGGCGGTGACGACCACGATCAGCTGCTTGCCGATCAGACCGGGGACGTGGCCGCCGAGGTAGGCGGTGATCAGCACGGCGCCGGACAGGAGCTGGACCGGCCAGCTCCACACCGAACGGCGCCAGCCGAGCGCGAGCGCGGACAGCCCGAGCAGGTTGCCGAACATGTCGGCCCACTTCACGTGCTCGCCGAGGACGGTGAACGCTTCTCCGCTGAGCCAGCTCACTCGGACTCCCCGGCGATGGTCGGGGGGAGGGTGCGGGAGTCGAGCAGCCGCTCCACGTACTTGGCGAGGACGTCCACCTCGAGGTTGACGCTCTCGCCGACGGCCTTGGCGCCCAGCGTGGTCAGCGCGAGGGTGGCGGGGATCAGGCTGACGGTGAAGCTGTCCCGGGCCGCCTCGACCACGGTGAGGCTGACGCCGTCGACCGTGATCGAGCCCTTCTCGACCAGGTAGCGGGAGATGCTGTCGGGGAGCGAGAAGCGCAGCACCTCCCAGCGCAGCTCGCCCGCGGCGTCGCGCTCACCGGGCTCGCGGGACAGCAGCCGCCCGGTCGCGTCGACGTGGCCCTGGACGAGGTGTCCGCCGAGCCGGGCGCCGAGCGCCATGGCGCGCTCCAGGTTCACCCGGGACCCGGGCTTCAGCTCGCCGAGGCTGGAGCGGTGCAGCGTCTCGGCCATCACGTCGGCGCTGAACTCGCCGCCGGCGGCCGCCAGTTCCTCGGGGCTGTCGACGACGGTCAGGCAGACGCCGTTGACCGCGATGGAGTCGCCGTGGTGCGCGTCCGAACAGACCACCGGGCCGCGCAGGCGGATCCGCGAGGAGTCGCCGATCTCCTCGATCGACACGACCTCGCCGAGCTCTTCGATGATGCCGGTGAACACCCGGGTTCTCCTCGCGCTTGGGGCGCGGACTCCGGGGCGGCAGAGGGAGATGACACGGACGGGCAGCGGCGCACGGGCCGACGGCACGACCCGTCGCCGGGGGTGCCGGGACCGCCGGGAGATCGCTCGCCCGGCACGGGAGACACCGCTCCCGCCGTCCACCTGACCGTGGTCCACCGGGGGACCACGGGTACCGCTCTACGTCCGCCCGCGCACGCCTCCCATCCGGACTTTAACCGTCGGTCCAGGAATTTCACCTGGTCAACCGGCCGCTGGCTGCGGACGGGTCGCGGACTGTAACCGCCGGTTCGGATTTTCACCGACCCCGGAGTGCGCTGAACGTCACTGCTTGATGCCGTCATTGTGCCACGCCGTACGCAAGGCCAGGGAGAGCCGTCCGCTGTGGTCTGTTTCACGCGGGTGCGGGGAATGTGCGCCGGGGTGCTACGCGGTGGCGGCGGGGGGTGGGGTGGGGCGGGGCGACGGGCTGCGGCGGGTGGGGCCGTCTGGTGGCGGAGCCGGGCGGCCGGGGCCAGGCTGGTGGTAAGGCCCGGCCGCCCGCCGACGGGAACGTCCTGCACGCGAACGCCGCGGACGGGCACGCGCCCGTGAAGCGAAGGTACGGAGGCGAGGGCGATGGCGAAGTTCATGGACGTCCACCACGGGATGTCCGGGATCACCGCGGACATGCTCAGGCAGGCGCACGCGGCCGACCTGGCGATCCAGGGCGAGGAGGGCGTGCAGTTCGAGCAGGCGTGGGCCGATCCCGAATCGGGCACGGTGTACTGCCTCTCCGAGGCCCCGTCCCGGGAAGCCGTGCAGCGGATCCACACCCGCACGGGGCACCCGGCGGACGAGATCCACCCGGTGCCGCTCGAGGTGTGACGGCTGCGCCGCCCGGGGTGGCCTCCGGGGCTTGAGCCCTGGTGGCTCCCGGGGGCTCGGGGGACTCACGGGGTCCGCGCAGGGCCTGGCCTGGCGGGTGCGCTTTGCGCTTGCGGTGATCCGGGGCGTGGCGGGTGCGGCGGTTCAGGGCGCGGCGGGTGCGGCGATCGGCGTGAAGTGGCTGACCACCGGCGGGTGCGCGAGGTAGCGCAGCTCGCCCTCCGCCCACACCGGCCGGATCCGCCACATCGGCCCGGCGTAGCCCCGCAGGGCATCCTCGTCGCGCCAGCGGCTCACCACGAGCACCCGGTGCCCGTCCTCGGTGACCGAGCGCAACAGCTCGCCGCCCAGGCAGCCGTCGGTCCGCCCGAGCTGCGGGATCACCTGCGAGGTCAGCAGCGCGCAGAACTCCTCGACGTGGCCGGCCATGACCTGCCCGGCCCAGATCCTGACGATCACGACCACCACCTCCGAGCGGCAGCCCCGGCGCCCCGGGAGCGGGCGCCCCTGGCCCCCATTATCCGGGTGGAACCGCTGGTGGGGAGGGGTGGACGGCCGGTATTTGCGAAAGCCGGCACCAGGACCGGCCCGAGGTGACCGTTCGGGCCTGGACTAGATTCGCGGTATGACCACCACACCGGAAGCTGCCAGTCCGTCAACCGCCGCCCCGGGCACGCCGGGCAGCCTGTTCGCCGCGCTGAGCGCCACGGCCCTGACCGACCCGGACCAGTTGCGGGAGGTCTACGAGCAGCCCGGCGACCACGCCCGGCGCAAGCAGGTGGACCGGCTGCACGACGTCGCGCGGCAGCTGATCGCCTGCTCCTCGCTGGTGTTCGTGGCCAGCTCCGACGCCGCCGGGCGCTGCGACGTCTCACCGCGCGGCGGGCCGGCCGGCCTGGTCTCCGTCCTCGACGAGTACACCCTGGCCATTCCGGACGCCACCGGCAACAAGCGCTTGGACACCCTGCACAACATCCTCGAGAACGGCCGGGTCGGGCTGCTCTTCGTCGTGCCCGGCCGGGAGACCACGCTGCGCGTCAACGGGCGGGCCTGCGTCTCCACCGACCCGGAGCTGCTGAGCCGGCTGGTCGCCGTCGGCAAGCCCCCGCGCAGCGCGATCGTGGTCGCCGTCGAGGAGGTGTACGCGCACTGCCCGAAGGCCCTCCTGCGCGGCTCGGCCTGGAAGCCGGAGAACTGGCTGGCCAAGGACGCCCAGCCGACCTCGGCCGAGGTCACGCTCTCGCACCTGCGGGACGACTCGCTGACCATCGAGATGATCGAGCAGAACGAGCGGGAGGCGCTGCTCTACCGCTACGAGTGAGCGCCCGCTGCCGGTGGGCTCCCGCTCGGCGCCCGCTGGACGTGAGTGCCCGACCACCCGCGCCGGGTGTTACGAGTGGCGCCCGGGAGCAGTCGGCACGGTGGGGGCCGGTCCGGGTGGACCGGCCCCCGGCCGTGTTCGGCACGGTGGGCGCGCGGTCGGCGCTCACCCGCGCCGTGCACGACCGTGGGTCCGGCCCCGCTCAGGCGGCCGCTCAGGCGGCCCTGGGGAGGTCCACCACCGGCGCCCCGTCCGCCGCCCGCTGGACGGCCTCCACGCCCTTGTGGGCGGCCTCCTTGCTGGAGTAGCCCTGGCCGGTGGCGACGATCTCGCCGTTGCCCGCCTTGAGCCGGAACCGGTACTTGCCGCCGGCGTCCTCGTAGACCTCGAACTTGCCCGCCATCCGGGCCACCTCCTCCTGGGGCGCGCAGTGCGCACGTTGGTCGGCCCCCTCCAGCACGGTGCGCCCCGCCGCCCGGCCGCCGCACCCCGTCCGGGGCCGGACGGGTGACGCGGGGCACGGGCCCGTTCCCGGGGGTGCCCGTCCCGCCGCCGCTGGCTTGAATGGACGGATGGACGGACGGACGGACTGCGTCTTCTGCGCGGTGGTGGCGGGCGGGGCGCCCGCCCACCTGGTGCTGGACGACGAGGCGGCGGTCGCCTTCCTGGACCGGCGGCCGCTCTTCCCCGGCCACGTGCTGGTGGTGCCGCGCGCCCACCACGGCACCCTCGCGGACCTGCCGGCCGCCGAGGTGGGGCCGTTCTTCCTCCGGGTCCAGCGGATCGCGGCCGCGGTGGAGCGGGGGCTCGGCGCGGCGGGCAGCTTCGTGGCGGCGAACAACCGGATCAGCCAGTCCGTGCCGCACCTGCACGTCCACGTGGTGCCGCGCAATCCGAAGGACGGGCTGCGCGGGTTCTTCTGGCCGCGCGGGACGTACCCGGACGAGGCGGCGGCGGCGGAGGTCGCGGCCCGGCTGCGGGCGGCGCTCGAGGAGTGAGGGGCGGGGGCAGGTAGGGCGTCGGGGCGGGTTGGTGGGGGGTTGGTGGGGGCTGGGAGACCGGCGGGGCGCCGGTGGGGGGTTCGGGGCGGTCGGGGCCGGGGTGGTTCGTGGGCGGCGCGGACGGTGCCGTTCCCCGCCCACACTGAGCCGCTTTCACCGACCCTCTTGACAGGTATAGACCACTCCGCTTGAGTCGGTGTCGGCCCCGTACCGGCCCACACCCCGGTCGGCCGTCCCCCACGACGCGCCCCCACCCGGGGCCAGGCTCCCAGCCCCGCTCAGGTCCCTGTCCCGACGACGTGCGGCCCCCACCGCACAAGGGGTGATGACGTGTCAACGAAACGCCTGCTCGCACTGCTCTGCGCCGTGGTCACGGCGCTGGCGGTCGCGGTGCTCCTCCCCGCCTCCGCCAGCGCGGCCGCCTGCGGCACGCCGTGGAACGCGACCGCCGTGTACACCGGCGGCGCGTCCGTCTCGTACAACGGGCACAACTGGACCGCCAAGTGGTGGACCCAGAACGAGCCCCCGAGCGCCGGCGGCTCCGGCGTCTGGGCCGACCAGGGCGGCTGCGGCGGGTCCACCGACCCGACGCCCACGCCGACGCCCACCCCCGGCACCTGCAGCTACCCCGACTGGGTCGCCGGCCGCACCTACACCACCGGCGCGATCGTCCGCTACACCAACGGCGGTTACTACCGCGCGACCCACGACAACCCGGGCTACGACCCGGTCATCAGCACCTGGTACTGGGAGCCGTACGCCTGCGGCACGACGCCCGACCCGACCCCGACCCCCAACCCGGGCGGATTCCCCGTCAGCCAGGCCCAGTTCAACCAGATGTTCCCGAGCCGGAACGCCTTCTACACCTACCAGGGGCTGGTCGACGCGCTCGGCGCCTACCCCGGCTTCGCGGCCACCGGCAGCGACACCGTCCGCCGGCAGGAAGCCGCCGCGTTCCTCGCCAACGTCAGTCACGAGACCGGCGGACTGGTCTACGTGGTCGAGCAGAACACCGCCAACTACCCCCACTACTGCGACACCTCGCAGCCCTACGGGTGCCCGGCCGGGCAGGCCGCGTACTACGGCCGCGGGCCGATCCAGCTGAGCTGGAACTTCAACTACAAGGCCGCCGGCGACGCGCTCGGGATCGACCTGCTGCACAACCCGAACCTGGTGCAGACCGACCCGGCCGTGGCCTGGAAGACCGGTCTCTGGTACTGGAACACCCAGAACGGGCCCGGCACCATGACCGCGCACAACGCCATGGTCAACGGCGCCGGCTTCGGTGAGACGATCCGCAGCATCAACGGCTCGCTGGAGTGCAACGGCAACAACACCGCGCAGATGCAGCACCGGATCAGCCTCTACCAGAGCTTCACGCAGATCCTCGGCACCGTTCCCGGGGGCAACCTGAGCTGCTGACGGGCCGTCGCCCGGGCGGGCGTCCCGCTCCGCCCGGGCGGGGTGCCGTGGCGCGGCGCGGCGCTTCCGGGTGCCGCGTCGCGCTGCGTGGCGCTTCCCGGTGCCGCGTTGCGCTTCGTTGCGCTTCGTGGTGCCGCATTGCGCTTCGTGGCGCTGGACGGTGCTTCGAGGTGCGTACCGACCTGCGTGGTGCGTACCGTGCGGAGCGTAGTGGGGCGTACGCCTGGAGGAGCAGTCGGGACCGGTGGAAATCGTCGTTCCGGCGGACGATTTCGCTGGTCGCGACGCTCTAGGCTCACCACCATGAACGAACTCGCCCGCCTCGACCACCTCGTCCAGCAGACCGCCGACCGGCTCGCCGGCCAGCAGGTCGGCACGGTGGTCGCCGGGCTGGCCGGCGGCGCCGTGCAGATCCACGGCGCCGGGCGGACGAGCCCGGGCGGCGGCGTGCCCGGGCCGCGCACCCTCTTCGAAATCGGTTCCGTCACCAAGGTGTTCACCTCGATCGTCCTCGCACGGCTGGTGCTCGACGGCTCCGTCGAACTCGACGCACCGCTCGCGGAGGTCCTCGCCGACGCCCGGCCCGGCGGCGCCACCGTGCCGAGCAGGGGCGATACACCCATCACCCTCCGACACCTCGCCACCCACACCTCGGGGCTCCCCCGCCTGCCCCGGGGCATGACGGCGACGGCCCTGCTCAGGCCCAACAAGCCCGATCCGTACGCCCACTGCACCGCGGCACACGTCCTCGACGGCCTCGCCCGGACGAGGCTGCGGGCCGACCCGGGGCGCGCCTTCCGCTACTCCAACCTCGGCGCCGGACTGCTCGGGCTCGCCCTCGCCCACCGGGCCGGCACCGGCTACGAGGAGCTGGTGACGCGTGAGGTCTGCACGCCGCTGGGCCTGGTGGACACCTGCCTGCACCCGAACGCAGCCCAGGCGGAGCGGATGGCGCACGGGCACACCGCCGGCGCCCGTCCGGTGCCCCACTGGGACCTCGCGGACATCCCCGGCATGGGCGGGCTCCGCTCCACCGCCGCCGACCTCGCGATACTCCTGCGGGCCCAGCTGGCCGCCGAACACGAGCCGGACGCGCCGCTGTCGCCCGCGATCACCCTCACCCGGGAGACCCGACACCGCGTCAACCCGTTCGCCTGGATGCACCTGGGGTGGCTCGGCCACCGCCTGCACACCCAGCAGGGCGGACACCTGCAGATCTGGCACAACGGGGAGACGGGCGGCTTCCGCTCGTTCGTCGCCTTCGATCCGGAGAAGCAGGTCGGCGTGGTGGTCCTCGCCAACACCCGCCGCTCGGTCGACGCGGCCGGGACGGCCCTGCTGCGCACGCTGCAGAACGAATTCGCGGCGGCGTGAGGCCGTGGGGGCACGGGGGCCTGCGGGCTTGCGGTCGTGGGGCCGTGGGGCCGTGGGGCCGTGCCATCGCGGGAGGTCGTGCGGTGCGAGGCCCGTACCCCCTAGGGGTCCCCACGGAGGTGCCCCGGAGCGACCGCCGCCACCGTCTCCGGAGCCACCCCTACGCCCCTGAGGCGACGTCAGATGCCGTGCCGGAAGCCTACGGTCGAAGACATGAGCCGACTCCGTCGAACCTCCGCCGCGGCAGCCCTCCTGCTTGCCCTGCCGCTCTCCGTCGCCGCCGCGCCCGCCCTGGCCGCGCCCTCGCCCACCACCGCCTCCCCCTCCGCCGCCACGCCCGCGATCCGGGTCGACCTGCCGCGGCCCACCGGTCCCAACGCGGTCGGGCGGGAGGTCCTGCACCTGGTGGACCAGGACCGGCCCGACCCGTGGGTCCCGTCCGCCGGGCCGCGCCAGCTGATGGTGTCGATGTACTACCCCGCCAAGGCGGGGACGGGCGGCCCCGCACCGTACATGACGCCGGAGGCCGCCCGGCTGCTGCTGGCCGAGAAGGTCCCGGGCAACGTCATCCCGGTCGAGGCCGTGACCGGGGCCCGCACCTGGGCGGAGTCCGGCGCCCGCCCGCAGCACGGCCGGTTCCCGCTGGTCGTGCTCTCCCCCGGCTTCACCATGCCGCGCAGCGAACTGACCAGCCTGGCCGAGGACCTGGCCAGCCGCGGGTACGTCGTCGCCTCCGTCGACCACACCTACGAGAACACCGGGACCACCTTCCCCGACGGCAGCACGCTCACCTGCGTCGTCTGCGGCCACCTCGACGACTTCGGCGGCGCGGAGGCGGTGTCCGCGAGCCGCGCCAAGGACGTCTCCTTCGTCGTCGACCAGCTGACCTCCCACCCCCACCCGGCCTGGCGCTACGCCCGCATGATCGACGAGGACCGGATCGGCATGGCCGGGCACTCGCTCGGCGGCGCCGCAGCCGTCCCGGCCCTGCTGACCGACGACCGGATCCGGGCCGGTGTGAACCTCGACGGCACCATGGACCTCACGGTCCCCGAGTCCGGGCTGAACGGGAAGCCCTTCCTGATGATCGGCCACCCGCTGCCCGGCACCGAGGACCCGACCTGGACGACCAGCTGGGCCCGGCTCGACGGCTGGAAGCGCTGGCTCACCTTCGAGGGCTCCAACCACGGCACCTTCACCGACAACCCGCTGTTCGCCGAGCCCTACCACCTGCCCGTCCCGCCCGGCACGACGATGTCCGCGCAACGCGGCGTCGAGCTCACCCGCTCCTACGTGGCGGCCTTCTTCGACCTGCAGCTGAAGGACAAGCCGCAACCCGTCCTCGACGGCCCCACCACCTCCGCCCCCGAGGTCACCTTCCACCCCTGACCCGCCCTCGTCCGCGGCGAGCTCCCCACCCGGGTCACCGACGATGAACCCACCGCGCAGGAAGTCGGCCACGTCGACTTCCTGCGCCGCCGCTTCTCGCCGCGCCCGGCGGGCGTGGGCCTTCGGGGCTGTGGAATCGACGGGCCCTGCCCGGCGGGGGTGGGGTGGCCTGGCTGCGGCGGGCTACCGCACGGGAAGTC